>JBMNOV010000033.1:0-21845 GCA_050943255.1 Syntrophomonadaceae bacterium | reverse complement strand
AAGTATATGAAGGAGCAGAACAGCACAGAAAGGGTAAATATACTTAAAGAATTTCTTGACATGATAGAAAATCCTGATTTAACTTGGGAAGACCAGAACCAGCTGTATAAAACCATAATTGACTATGTTGACTACACCAGAATAGATGATAACATATTGATTTCCATAACATATAAGTAAGAAAATAAGGATATTCTCTTTTTGGTAATATCCTTATTTTGGGGTATACTAAAATGAAATACTATATGAAGGAAGGTGATAAAATGACTAACAATAATGTTGTACCCAATAGATTGATAAATGAGAAATCGCCTTATTTGTTACAGCACGCTTATAACCCTGTTGATTGGTTTCCTTGGAGCCAAGAAGCATTTGAAAAAGCAAAAGCTGAGGATAAGCCGATATTTCTTTCTATTGGGTACTCATAGTGTGGTTATAGAAACCAACTTGCCATTGGTGCCATGTAATGGAGAGGGAATCATTTGAAGATAATGAAATAGCTGAACTTCTTAACCAGAACTATATTGCCATAAAAGTTGATCGGGAAGAACGCCCTGATATAGATAGTATTTATATGCGGGCATGCCAGGCTCTGATCGGGCAGGGAGGATGGCCCCTCACTATTATAATGACACCCGAAAAAAAGCCCTTTTTTGCTGCTACTTATTTACCAAAAAATAACCAGTACGGAATGATGGGGTTAACCGATATTTTGCCCCGCATTGTTGAGTTATGGAATTCTGATCGTAAGCAGATTGAAGAATCAGGTAATAACTTAAGCGAGGTACTTAATCAGGAAAAAAAGCATACTGAAGCAGATTTAGATAAAGAGATTATTGCTATTACCAGACAGTGTTTAATTAACTCGTTTGACGATTACTGGGGCGGGTTTAGTGTTGCACCCAAGTTTCCTACCCCTCATATTATCTATTTCTTGCTTAGGGATTATGCCCTGAATAGTAACAAAGTATCGCTTAAAATGGCGGAAAAGACCTTGATGGCAATGTACCAGGGGGGAATTTATGACCACATAGGTGGCGGTTTTGCTCGTTATTCCACCGATCGCAAATGGTTAGTTCCGCATTTTGAGAAAATGCTATATGATAATGCACTTCTGGCCCGGGCTTATTTGGAGGCTTACCAGATTACTGGCAAAGACCTGTATGCTCGGGTTGCTCGGGAAATCTTCGCATATACTCTTCGGGATATGACTTCACCAGAGGGCGGGTTTTATTCAGCTCAGGATGCTGATTCTGAAGGAGTTGAAGGCAAGTTTTATGTTTGGAGCCCGCAGGAAGTAAAGGACCTATTAGGTGAAGAAAAGGGTAGTTATTTTTGCTCCATATATGGCATTAGCGAAGCCGGGAATTTTGAAGGTAATAGCATTCCTAATCTAATCAAGTCTAAGCCCGATAATAAACAATGGGTTCTAATAGATGAGTTAAGGGAAAAAATGCTGCAAAAGCGTAATGAACGAATACATCCTCATTTGGATGATAAGATATTAACATCATGGAATGGTTTTATGATAGCATCATTGGCATATGGTGCCAGAACCCTGGGTGAAATCCGATACTTACAGGCATCTTCCCGGGCAGCAGATTTTATATTAGATAAACTTCGCCGGAATGATGGGCGTTTATTGGCCCGTTACCGTGATGGCGAAGCCTCCTATCCAGGTTATGCCCTGGATTATGCTGGATTAATATGGGGGCTGCTCGAATTGTACCAGGCCGGGTTTGAAACCAAATATCTAAAAACAGCCCTGGAGTTGAGTAAGGATTTACTCCGGTTATTCTGGGATGAAAATAAAGGCGGATTATTTCTTTATGGCAGTGATGCTGAACAATTAATTACTCGCCCGAAAGAGATATATGATGGGGCGCTTCCGTCTGATAATTCTGTATCATTATTTAACTTCTTACGCCTGTCACGCTTAACTGGAGATCCATCGTTTGCAGAAAGAGCTCGGCTTATGACCAAGGCCTTTGCCCATGAAATTAACTGGCATCCAACCGCGCATACCTTTTTCCTGATGGCGGTTTTATCTTTTCAGCAAGCTGCTAAGGAGATTGTTATAGTTGGAGAAAGGGAGCGGGAGGATACCAAAGCCATGTTAAATACTATTAATAGCAGGTTTTTACCTGGTACGCTACTCTTACTCCGCGACCCATATGAAGATCAACTGACTTCAATAGCTCCGTATATTACAGATATAACAATGATAGATGGTAAAGCCACAGCCTATGTTTGTGAAAATTTTCAATGTCAGCAGCCGGTTAATAATATAGAGAAATTAATAAAGCTGCTATAGATAAGCGAATACAGGAAGTTGCACAATAAGACACTTTACGAGAATTTTCTACAAATTGACAATATTGGAACTTAATAATATAATATATAAGCGAGAGGAGGTGGATACACTTAGGATAATAAAGTAAAGTTGCATATGATGTGGTGTATCAGGCTGGAGGTGTCTCTTAATTGATGGAACCAATCTGTGTGGAAGACCCTATGTCAACGTTATATAAAATTGGTGATGTAGCTAAACTGTTGGGTATCACTTCAGAGACAATACGACGTTACGAGAACCATGGTATAGTAAAACCAATAAAGTCTAAAAGGACAGGTTATCGTTATTATCAAATTTGGGATATACGAGCGCTTACTCGGGCAAGAATGTACCGTAAGATGGGTTATTCGTTAATAGAGGCCGCTGATCTTATTAATTCCAAAGAAGTATCTGATATTATTCTTGAACTCTCCAAAAAAGAGGGTGATCTGGAAAAAGCAGTTACGTGGTACTACAATGTTTTAAAACACATCAGATGGATGAAGTTAGCTATAAGTGATGCTGATGCTAGTATAGGAAAATACCGGATTGAGTATCGTCCAGCGATGTACCGTATAGATATGGAAAGAGTATACGAACTATCATACGATCAGAATAAACAGGAATTATACCGTTCCTGGAGCAATGAAAGCCCTTTTGTTTTCAATAGTGCCGCCTTCCCGCAAGACCTTCTCGTAAAGGGGAAATTCGATGTTACCTATGGATTAGTAATTAACCAGGAATATGCTGGTTTATTAAATATAAAGGAATCTAATGATATTACCCTATTACCTCCGTGCTTGTGTGTATATACAACTATTCAAACTAATTCGGAGATGGTTCTTACATACCAGGATTTTGAACCGATGCTGGAGTATATTCAGAGTCAGGGGATGAAACTTTGTGATGATGCGATAAGCCGGGTTATTTTAACTAAAAGAAAAGGCAGTATAAGTTATGGTTGGCACCAGCTCTGGTTACCGGTTGAATAGTAATTGATATGTGGGGGAAGGCCACTAATTTTTTATTAGCGGCTTTACCCCACTAAAGTTTTAGCTACGATTTGTTCTACGCCAGATATTCATTTTTTCTGCTTCTTTGATTAACTCATCGCGAAAATCGGGATGGGCGATTGATATAAGAGCCTCGGCGCGCTGCCAAGTTGCCATACCTTTGAGGTTGACCTTGCCATATTCAGTAACCACCCAATGTGTAACCGTACGGCTGTCGGTGACTATGGTTCCCGGTGAAAGTGTAGGGACAATACGTGATTTAGTATTTCCGGCTTTTCCATAAGTTGAAGACATACAAATGAAGCTTTTACCACCTTTAGATAAATAAGCCCCCATTACAAAGTCAAGCTGACCGCCGGTACCGCTAATCTGTTTTGTACCAGTAGACTCTGCATTAATCTGACCAAAAAGATCTATTTCAACTGCATTATTTATAGATATAAAATTATCAATCCTAGCTACGGTATAAGGGTCATTGGTATAATCTACTGTAGTACTCATAAGCTCCGGATTATTATCGATATACTGGTATAGCTTGTCAGTTCCGGCACCAAAAGCATAAACCTGACGAAAACGGTCTATATTTTTCTTAGAACCATTAATTTTGCCTTTAGCAGCAATATCCACGAAGGCATCTACATACATTTCCGAGTGCACACCCAAATCCTTGAGATCAGAATCAGCAATCATCATACCGACGGCATTTGGCATTCCACCGATACCTAATTGCAGGCAAGCGCCATTAGGGATCTCTTCCACAATAAGTTCAGCCACCTTCTTATCTATATCAGTTGGTGTTGCAGAACCTAGTTGGGGCATTGGAGGATTTGGGCCTTCAACAATATAGTCCACCTTGGAAATATGAATAGATTCCTCACTACCGCCCAAGCAGCGGGGCATATTTTGGTTTACTTCTACTATAACTATTTTTGATTTTTCTATTACTGCCATTTGATGGGAAGCCTGTGGTCCAAAATTAAAAAACCCATGTTCGTCCATTGGTGCTACCTGAAACATAGCTACTGCAATAGGTTCAACATTTTCACGATAGTATCTTGGTACTTCACAATAACGGATAGGAGCGTAATAACCACAGCCCATTTCTATAATCTTACGGTCAATCCCGGTTAAATGCCAGCTATTCCAGGTAAAGTGGTTACCCGGATTTTCGATCTTAAAAATTTCCGGCATCCATAGGGTAACACCACCCCTTACTTTTACATCGGTTAGTTCACTGGCACGTGCAGCTAAAGCCTTGTCAGTTTCGTAGGGATGTCCAGCACACCAGCCGTAATCTACCCAATCACCAGATTTGATCAACTTTACAGCCTCGGCGGCAGAAACTAATTTGTTCTTATATTCTTGCGAATAGTTCATAATAAACCTCCTTAGCATAATCTTGCATTGTTTGTGTTTCTTCTATTACTAACCCGTTTAGCACAATTACCATTTCTAGCTGGGTAAATCCGAATTATTATAGAAGCTAAACCACTATTTAATATAATAATCGATAAGCTACCAAAAAAGTTTGTGCAAATAATAACTATTCGACAAAAAGTTACTATTTCCCTTCCAAAATACTGTTTTTTTTAATCTTACTAAAAACTTTAGGAACATATTCACAGATACCCATATCCTTTTAGTTCAATAGGGATTAGATGTATCTAGCTATTGAAAAGCCATTTTTTTTAACTAATCGAGAATGTATTAGTTTACTGTTGCTGGAAAATACTAATTATAATATAATGCAATTGATAATAGTTATTACTTAGGAGGAATTATCATTATGTCCGGGTTTTTAGAAAAGCTAAGTGCCGAGGGCTATAAGGTGACTCCGCAAAGGCGTATTATTATACAAGTCCTGGATAAAAGCTCTAAACATTTGAGTGCTGAAGAAATAGCGGATCAGGTGAGAAAAATAGAACAGAGTATATCAGTAGCTACGGTTTACCGCAATATTAACCTGTTGGTTGATCTGGGGGTTGTGAGCAAACTAGATTTACATAATGGCCCAGCACGTTATGAACTAAATCAAGGGCATAATCACCACCTGGTTTGTTTGGGCTGTGGTAATGCTATTAAGCTAGGTGTCTGCCCTATGCAAGATGAAATAAAAAGGGTGATTGCTGAAAATGGTTTTGAAGTGAACAGCCACCATTTTGAGATAACCGGATACTGCCGGGAATGTCAGGTTCGACGCCAGCAGTTGCAAGACAAGATAAAAAAAGTAGGTGATTAGGGTAAAATGGATTTTTCTAAAAAGACAGCGGTTATTATTATATTAATAGCAGTATTGGCAGTTTTGACTGGATGCCGAACTAGCCAGAACACAGCCAAGGAGGTTTCTAGTAAGGACAATGGGGATAAGATTATTGTATTCGCCAGTGTCTTACCCCAGGCTGATTTTGTAAAGCGGTTAGGTGGTGATCGGGTCGAGGTTAACGTAATGATGCCTCCGGGTATTAATGAACATAATTATGAGCCGGACAGCGGTCAGCTAAAGGCATTAAGCCGGGCCGATATTTATGTTAAGGTAGGGCACTTACCTTTTGAAGAAACCTGGATGGAACGTTTCCTGGCAGCCAATAAGAATATGCTTGTAGTGGATTCTTCCCGATCTATAGAGTTGATTGATCATAATCCTCATATATGGTTATCACCACGCCTAGTTAAGTTACAAGCTGAAGGAATAACGTCAGCTCTTATAAAACTTGATCCGCAAAACCAGAATTTTTACATTAGTCAAAAAGAAAAGTTTTTACGGGAGTTAGATAGTTTAGATCAGGAGATAACTAGTATTCTAGAGGATGTTAAAGGTAAAAGTATGCTAGTTTATCATCCTGCCTGGGGGTATTTTGCCCGTGATTACGGAATTAAAGAAATAGCTATTGAAGTTCATGGCAAAGAACCGGGAGCAGGAGAAATGTCGCGGATAATCGATTATGCACGTAAAAATAATATTAAGACAATTTTTGCCTCCCCCCAGCATAGTACGCGCAGTGCCCAAGCTGTAGCTGAAGATATAGGCGGAAAAGTAGTAGCTCTAGACCCCCTTCCTCTCAATTATTTTGCCAATATGCGTGAGGCAGCAGGAGTAATTGCCCGGGAAATCGCAAACTAGTTATGGAGATAGTAGACATGAAAAAAAATAGTGTAATTTACATGAATAATGTATCAGTTGAAATTGATGGAGTTACGGTATTAGAAAATGTGAATCTAAATGTAAATGAATATGATTTCCTGGGTATTATAGGACCTAACGGCGGGGGAAAAACTACACTTTTACGGGTACTTATGGGATTGGTTAAACCAGTCCGGGGTATAGTAAAGATTAAAGGTGAACCAGTAGAAAACAACCGGCACTTTTTGGGATATGTACCCCAATACGCTTTATTTGACGCCAAGTTCCCGATAAATGTTGAAGAGGTAGTAATGAGTGCCCGCATAGCTTATAAAAGGGGAAATAAATTTTCTGATTTAGATCATCAGATTGTTACCGATGCCCTACAAAGGGTTGAAATGTTGTCATTACGAAGAAGGAGAATAGGCGATCTTTCTGGGGGAGAAAAGCAAAGAGTACTTTTGGCCAGGGCCTTGGCACTAAAGCCTAAAATTTTATTATTAGACGAGCCAACCGCCAGTGTCGACAGCCATTTTGCAGCTGGATTTTATGAACTTCTGCAAGAGCTCAATCAAGAAATGACTTTGATTCTGGTTTCCCATGATATAAGTGCGGTCTCTTCGTATGTAAAAACCATTGCTTGTGTTAACCGTAACCTCTATTATCAAAATTCTCATCAGCTTAGTACGGAAATAATCGAAAAGACTTATCATTGTCCAGTAGATTTAATTGCACATGGGTTCCCCCATAGAGTATTATCACCGCATAATGGGGTGGTGAGATCCTAATGGATATTCTTCAATTTACCTTTATGCGTAATGCGCTGATGGTAGGGGTTCTGGTTAGCATTGCTTGTGGTGTGATTGGAACCTATGTGGTAGTCAAAAGGATAGTTTTTATTAGTGGCGGTATTTCCCATACTGCCTATGGAGGAATCGGTCTGGGTTATTACCTTGGTATAAACCCTATGCTGGGGGCTATTGCTTTTACTATAACAGCTGCTTTAGGTATGGGGTTAATTCAGCAGCGCGGCCGTCAGCGGGAAGATACAATTATTGGTGTTATATGGGCTGTAGGAATGGCTGTGGGGATAATATTTGTAAAAATTTCCCCGGGCTATGTTGCCGATCTGATGAGTTACCTTTTTGGAAGTATTTTAACCGTACCTTTAAATGATATCTGGCTTATTTTACTTTTGGATATATTAATAATAAGTATAGTCTACAGATATTTTGAGGAATTTAAGGCAGTTGCCTTTGATGAGGAATTTGCCTGGGTAAGTGGTTTAAAAACCGGGTACCTAAATCTAATACTGCTTTTTTTGGTAGCACTTACAGTTGTAGTTACGATCCGTGCAGTTGGCATAATACTGGTTATTGCCCTTTTAACCATTCCGCCGGCTATAGCTGGGGAATTCAGCCGGGGACTGAAGGGGATGATGATATTATCAGTAATGCTAGGAGTTATATTCACCACTGCCGGTCTTTACCTTTCATACCTTTTTGACCTGCCTTCCGGGGCAACTATAATATTAGTTGCTGCATTCTTCTATATTATATCGTTGTTGTTACGAAAATAGATTTTTTCACCAAGGGGAGGTTATCCTGAACATGTTGTTTTTTTTGTCGGTTGCTTATGCTTATAGGTTATGACTTATTTTGGTTCTGTAAACTCTACCAAGGTAAGAATTATCTTGCTTTTATGTATTTTTATTTCCTCCTGAGCATAATAATGAAAGAAAGCTGCAACCAGGAGGTATTTTATATTGCGAAAAGCAGTTGCTGTTGGTGTAATAACAGTTTTAATGATCTTATCTGTAGGGGTGACTTCTTATGCAGCTACCCCAACCGATAAAGGTGAAGAACAGGTACAACCAGCACCAAGAATAGACCGGCTTAATTTTCCTAAACTATATCTGCAGGTACCGAATATAGAAGGGGAAGCTGTTTGGCTGGTACAGGCACGCTTGCGCGAGCTTGGCTATGATATAGTACCTGATGGTCGGTATAGTCCTTACACCAGTTACTGTGTCAGGCTGTTTCAAGTAGCTAATGGCCTGGAGGATAATGGGATAGTATCGACTGAAGTATGGAAAAAATTAATGGAAGTAGAGATGGTTGAACCCTGTTTAAGTGAACCGCCTAAATCAAGTGAGAGAATGCTCATAGTTATAGATATAAAAACACGGAAATTAGTAGTATACCAAAATGATAAGGAAGTTGTTAGTTATCCGGTAGCAGTTGGTAAATTCTCTACACCAAGTCCATTGGGGGAATGGACTATAGTACATAAAAGTGTAGGCTGGGGCAATGGTTTTGGTACCCGTTGGATGGGCTTAAATGTACCATGGGGTATTTATGGAATTCATGGCACCAATAAGCCGGGTTCTATCGGAAGTTATGCTTCTCATGGCTGTATTCGCATGTTTAACCATGATGTAGAAAAACTTTATCCTCTAATTTCCGTGGGTACCATGGTAAGGATAGTTGAAGATGGTAAAATGTTTCCTGAGAATCTTGAACCAGTAGAATTAAAAAAGGGTTCCTCCGGTCAAAGGGTAGTATATGTTCAAAGCCGGTTGAAAGAGCTAGGTATTGAAATGGATAAAGCTGATGGGCGTTACGGTAACATGACTGAATTAGCAGTTAAGTATTTTCAGGTATGGCACAATTTGCAGCCCACTGGGGAAATGGATGAGGATACCTACCGGGCAATGGGTATGATTAAATAAAAATATTAGATTATAATTTACGCTAATATTTTATTAAGGATCGTTTTTTATACGATAAGCACAGTAATTACCATAAGTAGAAAGTATTTGCTACCATAAAGGAAAAGATAACCGTATAATGAATATATAGTATGGCAGTTTTTATTATGTAAAGTTTTTTAAACTATATATTAATACGGGTAAAGGAGGAAACCTTATGGCCGACGAAACTCAACTGGTCGTATTCATATTAAAGCAGGGTGATGTGGTCTGTGAATATGGTGTTCCAATTACTCAGGTACAAGAGATAATTACTATGACAGCACCCACCAAAATACCCCAGGCACCTGATTTTGTGGAAGGAATTATTAATCTGCGGGGAAGAATTATTCCTATTATAGATATTAAAAAAAGATTTTCTATGGGCAAGTCTGATATAACCGGTGAAACCCGGAGTATAATTGTAGAAGTTGGTGGACAAACGGTAGGAATTATAGTAGATGAAGTTTGTGAGGTATTAAGGTTACCTAATAGTGATATTGAGCCACCACCGGCTTATGTAGGCGGGATAACCGCAGAATACCTGACAGGTGTAGGTAAAGTGGACAAGCGTCTCTTAATACTGCTTAACATGAATAAGATATTAAATGAAAGTGAAAAAAAAGAATTAGTTAATATCTCTGCTTAAAGTTACAGACTTTATTTTAGCTGCCCTGAAATCTCCTGGTTTCAGGGCTTTATTTTATGGTTAAAATAAGTATATTAGGATGGTTAAGGAGGATTCCATTGTTAATTGGTGTTGATATAATTGAAATAGCGAGGGTAAAAAAAGTCTCTTTAAGAACTCCGCGGTTTCTTAACCGTATTTTTACTAGACGAGAAGTGGAGTATTGTTTTCAAAAAAATAATCCCTATCCCTCCCTGGCGGTGCGTTTTGCTGCTAAGGAAGCCCTGCGCAAGCTGCACCCAGCTCTGGCTAATGGGGTATCTTATTGCGAAATGGAAATACTCCGGGGTGAAGATGGCAGGCCCAGGGTCTATCTTTATGGGAAAGCGAAACGCTGGTACCAGGTAGAAGGTATAAAGGAAATTGCTATAAGTCTCTCCCACTCTCGGGAGCAGGCTATAGCTACTGCAATTGCTAAAAAGGGGTGAAGGTTGTGAAGTTGTTAAAGGCAGATGAAATGAAGGAAATTGACCGTAGGGCTAGCCAAGAATACGGTATTCCCAGCATTGTATTAATGGAAAATGCAGGCTTACGTACTCTGGAGGTAATTGAAGAAATACTAGGTGGAAGTAAGAACCGGAGCATAATTATCCTGGCTGGGAAAGGTAATAATGGAGGGGATGGGTTGGTAGTGGCCCGCCACCTAATTAATTCAGGTGCTGAAGTTAAGGTTTTTATAACTGGGCAAGCAGATCAGCTTAGTAATGATTGTCGTATAAACTATGAAATACTAAGGCGGATGGGGGCAGAAATCCTGCCACTTATTAATGAAGAAGATTTAAATAGTTTTATACTAGCTTTGGTCAACGTCGATCTAATAGTTGATGCCCTTTACGGGACAGGCCTTAAGGGAAGCCTCAACCAGTTCGATTCCCAGGTGGTTAATATGGTTAATTGGTGCCGGATACCTGTAGTTGCGGTAGATATCCCTTCAGGAATTGAAGCTGATACTGGCAGGGTCCATGGTGCGGCTATAAAAGCTAAACATACCGTAACATTTGCCCGGCCTAAAGTAGGTTTAGTTCTTGAACCGGGTAAGGATTATACAGGTACTTTAAGTGTAGCTGATATATCTATACCTAAAACATTACTTACAAGCAGCAGTTTGAAAACTAATTTGATAAACGATTATTTAGTTCAAAGTTTTCTAAAACCCCGATATTCCGAATCCCATAAAGGTACTTACGGGCATGCTCTGGTTATCGGTGGTTCAATTGGGATGGTTGGGGCCGTTATGATGGCCGCAATGGCAGCTCTACGGGCTGGGGCAGGTTTGGTAACTGCGGCAATTCCTGAGTCTTTAACTAAGGTAGTTGATTCCAGCCTTATGGAAGTTATGACCGCTCCCCTGGCGGAAACAGGACAATCAGCTATTGCCCCTGAGGCTCTTCCCGCTATTGAAAATCTTTTGGGAACAGTATCAGTTTGTGCAATTGGTCCGGGTATGTCGCGCTACCGGGAGGCAACAGCCATAGTACGTTTTGTATTAGAAAGAGCAGGGATACCAGTGGTTATCGATGCTGATGGGCTAAATGCTCTGCAAGACAACATTGCTATTTTAAAGGGGAGGCAAATTCCTATTGTTCTTACTCCTCACCCTGGTGAGATGGCGCGCTTAACCGGTAAAACTATTGAAGAAATCCAGTCTAATCGATTAGAAGTTGCCCGTAAATTTGCTTGTGAATGGGGAGTAACACTTGTCCTAAAGGGAAACAAAACTGTAATTGCTAATCCCTCTGGAGAAGCTTTTATTAATATTACTGGTAATCCCGGAATGGCCACAGGCGGAAGCGGTGATGTGCTTTGCGGAATAATAACCGGTCTTATAGCCCAGGGGTTAAAACCGCAGGATGCCGCCTTTATTGGGGTTTATCTGCACGGCTTGGCTGGTGATAAGGCAGCCGAGGTCAAAGGAGAACGTGGCCTAATAGCCGGAGATTTGATTGACTTTTTACCGGAAGTAATTAGACAATTTGAATAATAAATGGGGGAAATGAACGGGCTAGTTTACTATTTTTTGCAAAATATTTCATTGTGATTTATAGCTTGGGATTATACTAATACAAACCTAGAAAGGGGTTTACTATGTTAGCGCGAGAGATAATGACTAAAGAAGTTATTACGGCTAAACCAGATGATAATATTGATGAAGTTGCGCGTATTTTGCTGGAAAATAAAATCAGTGGTATTCCGGTAATTAATGCTGAAAAACAAGTTATTGGGATAATTAGTGAAAAAGACTTGATGATTAAAGCTAGTGAGTTAAAAATACCTTTTTATATAACTTTATTTGACAGTATCATTTTTATGGAGAACCCCATAAGATTTAAGGAAGATATTAAAAGGTTCACTGCTTCCCAGGTAAAAGATGTCATGAATAAAAAGGTAATAGTAGTTGAAGAAGATACCCCAGTCAGCCAGATTGTACAGATCATGCAAAACAAACGAATTAATCGGGTACCGGTAACAAGGCACGGTAAGCTGGTGGGGATTATTTCCCGTAACGATATTTTAAAAACTCTGGTTAAAAGTAATGGATAATCACAGGCCAACATGGGCAGAAATAAACTTAGCAGCACTGAGGCATAACCTTGGTTCTATTAAGAAAGCAGCTGGTGATGCCGCAGTTATGGCTATGGTCAAGGCTAATGCTTATGGTCATGGTATGCTGGAAGTAAGTAGGGTTTGCCGTGAAGAAAAAGTGGATTTTTTTGGGGTAGCTACCCTTGACGAAGCTTTACTGCTCCAACAGGTGGCAGCAGATATCCCGATTCTGGTATTAGGTTATGTATCTGATGCCGAAGCGGTTGTAGCTCACAGCATTAGGTCCTGTATATTTACATTAGAAGTAGCACAGGCAATGTCAGCAGCTGCGGTTAAGCTTAACCGTGAAGCCTGGTTACACATTAAGATTGATACCGGAATGGGAAGGATCGGGTTTCTCCCCAATGATGAAAGCCTTAAATTATTACAACAGATAGCAGCTCTGCCAGGGATTAAAATCGAAGGAATTTTTACACACTTTGCTGAAGCTGATACTGAAAATAGCAGTTTTACTTTAAGGCAAATTACTACTTTCAGAGAATTCACCAGTAAACTTGAGGCTACAGGAATTAAGATTCCTTATAAGCATTGTTCTAATAGCGGAGCTCTTATTAATTACCGGCAAGCTCATTTTGACTTAGTAAGGGCTGGGATTATTCTTTATGGTCTGTATCCTTCGCCCGCTATTATAAAAGAAAAAATAGATATTATACCGGTAATGACCCTCAAAACAAAGGTGGTTTATGTTAAGACTCTGCCAGCTGGACATAGCATAAGCTATGGCAGGACTTATCACTGTAAACAGGATAGGAGGATCGCAACTGTACCTATAGGTTATGCCGATGGCTATAGTCGAAAACTGTCCAACCGCGCCCAGGCAGTAATTAAGGGAAAATTAGTACCCTTGGTAGGAAATGTTTGCATGGATATGTGCATGTTTGATGTAACTGAGGCAGGAGATGTAAAACAAGGAGATGAAGTAATCCTTTTTGGCAGACCTGAAGATGGGGTAACTGCCGATGATCTAGCCCTGGCTGCGGGAACCATAAACTATGAAGTGGTATCTGCATTAGGTGGTCGGGTACCCAGGATATTTATTAACGACAAGCCCTAGTTCGGGTTATATTGTAATTATTGGATTTGCTAGCCCTCTTGTTGACTAATATAATAAGTGTATAAGTGGCATTTTTTATATTAGCATGGAGGTGCTTAGGTTGCCATCTTCAAAAAGAATTATAATTACTATTCCAGAAAATCTCCTATATGAAGTTGATGATATAAAAGTTATGGAATGTAAAAACCGGAGTGAGATATTTAGAGAGGCAATTCGATTTTACCTTGGGGAGCGGAAAAGGAAATTGCTTATAGAACAAATGAAAAAAGGTTATCTGGAGATGGCCGAGATTAACTTAAACATAGCCTGTGAGCATTCAAGTGTGGAAAATGAAGCCTTGGATAACGGTATAGAAAAACTGTTGGAGTGATACTCGCATGATCAAACGAGGTGAAATTTATTTTGCCCAGCTAAATCCAGTTATAGGTTCGGAACAGGGAGGTATCCGTCCTGTACTGGTAATTCAGAATGATATTGGCAATCAATATAGCCCGACTACGATTGTACTGGCTATTACCTCCCAGATTAACAAAGCTAAACTGCCAACCCATGTAGAAATCGATGCTGAAACTTACGGACTGGAAAGAGATTCGGTTATATTAGGCGAACAGATACGGACTATAGACAAGAGCCGTTTAAAACAACGAATTGCTGTTTTAAAAGAGGATACTATGCAGCGGGTGGATAAGGCCCTTGTAATTAGTCTGGGGCTGGAGGTAATGTAGATACATAATAAATAGAGGTTAAATAGCAAATAAGAACCGGTATCTCGGTTCTTATTTTTTTACGGTAATTTAGGTTATTACCTGACATACATTAGAATAACTAAGAAATATAATGGGGAGGACATGGATTGAGACCAGTAATAGGAATATGCTGCAACTATGAGACCCAAGAGGCAGAACATTTTCTTAAGGATTTTTATGTTGATTCATTGCTTAGGGCAGGTGGGACAGTAGTGCTGTTACCACCTGTTGAAGATGTAAATATAGCTAAGCAGTATTTAAAACTATGCCATGGTTTTGTGTTACCGGGGGGAGGAGATATTGATCCATATTATTGGGGGGAATTACCTCAAAGGGATTTAGGGGAAATTAATCCGCGCCGGGATAGTTTTGAATTGATCATGGCTAAGCTGTTGATTGACCGGGATTTACCAACCTTAGGAATTTGCCGGGGATGCCAAGTTATAAATGTAGCAGCTGGAGGGACTCTTATACAGGATATTGAGTCATCATTAGCCCACCAGCAAAAGGCTCCACGCAATTACCCTTTTCATAAAGTTGCAATAAAATCAGAAACTCTTCTTAGTCGAATACTTAACACAACTGAGGCTAGAGTAAATAGTTTCCATCACCAGGCGGTTGCACAACCAGGGTATGGTATGCAGGTAAGCGCATTGGCTCCGGATGGTATAATAGAAGCAATTGAAGGTATAGAAGCTTATTTCTTTTTGGGGGTACAGTGGCACCCTGAATGTATGCAGGATAGTGTTTCCAGTCAATTGTTTAAGGCTTTTATACAGGCGGCTAAATCCAGAGGGTGTTAATAGGTAGATAATACCTTGGCTTAAACCGAACCGTAATGTTATGTATTTCATAAAATAATGATATGAAGGAGACTAACATGATTGCAATTAAAGGCGGCAAAATTTTTACTATGAGTGAAGCTAATAACTTAGATAAAGGGGTAATTCTGGTAGAAGGGGAATATATCAAAGCAGTAGGCCATGAAATACCCATCCCCGCTCAATGTCAGGTAATAGATGCCAGTGGTAAATATATATGTCCTGGTTTTATTGATGCCCACAATCATATTGGATTGGAGGAAGAAATCTATTCAGTTGAAGGTAATGATGTCAATGAGGTTAACGAACCCGTTACTCCGCAGCTAAGAGCTTTGGATGGGATAAATTTCTTTGATCTGGCTTTCACTGATGCCCTGCGGGGTGGAGTTACCCGATCCCTGTGCATGCCAGGAAGTTCTAATATAATCGGCGGGCAGGCTGTGTTTTTGAAGCACTTGGCACCTATTATGAATGATATGGTTTACCGCCAGCCCTGGGGCTTAAAAGCAGCACTAGGGGAAAATCCCAAAAAAATTTATGCAACTTTAAAAAAAAGTCCCGGTACTCGCATGGCCAATGCCAGCCTGATGCGGGAGGCTTTATACCAGGCCTCCCGGGTTATTAATAAAAATGAGCGGGAAATTGAAGATTATTTTCAGCAGGAACCACTGATCAAGGTCTTGAAAAAGGAGATGCCTTTACTTCTCCATGTTCACCGTGCTGATGACATACTAACGGCTTTACGGATTAAGGATGAATTTGACTTTAACCTAATTATCCAACATGGAACAGAGGCTTTTTTAGTAGCTGACGAACTGGTAAAAAGAGATGTGCCGGTATTGCTTGGTCCTTTGCTGGTTAACCGGGCTAAAGTAGAAATGAAGCAAGTAGCCTTTAAAAATGCCAGCCTGCTGGCTCAACAAGGGGTTAAACTAGCGCTTATAACTGATCATCCGGTAATACCTATAGAGTACTTACGAGTATGTGCAGCTCTAGCCGTACGAGAGGGCCTTGATGAAGATCAGGCTTTACAGGCAATTACCTTGTCTCCTGCGAAAATATTGGGAGTTGATCATGAACTAGGGAGTATAGCAGCAGGCAAGCGGGCAGACCTGGCTATTTTTGATGCTCATCCTTTTGATTTTAGATCCAAGATAAGTATGGTTATGGTTGATGGTAAGACGTGGGGGGATTAACCTTGAACAAAGGCGATTTTTTTAACGTCTATCTTAATGGGGTTATGATGACAGTATGTGTTCTGGGTTTTTATAACGAGGAATACAGTGGCGAAGAGATGGCGATAATTGCTCTGGTTAGCCAAGACAATATGGTTCATGTACCATTAGAAGACCTCGAAGTTCTTTTCCCCAGAAACCGAGTTATTAACTAAGGGGCTATAGATAAGTATAGGGGGTTATGTACCCCATCATTAACTTCCCTTATATTTTATCTGCCTCCTCCCTTACTTCTACCCTGGATCCAGGCATCATATTTTCCCTTAGGGGTACTGATTAACAGGGTAGAAGTATTTTAAAAATTGGTATAGAGGTGATGTTATTTGCGCTTAAAAAAAATCTTAATAGTACTGGGGACTTTGCTTTTTACCTTGCTGCTTACCGGCGCTCAAATGGCTGAAACCAGCACTCCTGTAATAAGAATTGATGGTAAACTGGTAGAGTCGGTTCCTCCTCCCCAGATAGTTCAGGGCAGGACTATGGTTCCTATCCGTTTTGTGATTGAAAGCGAAGCCCTGAAAGGTCAGGTGTATTGGGATCAAGGCCTCAGAAAAGTGGCAATAGATGTACGGGGTCAATACATAGAATTTTATATAGGTGATGTTACTGCCAAGGTGGACGGGCAGTCTAAAATCTTCGATACTGCACCATATATATACCAGGATCGTACCTATATTCCCCTCCGCTTTCTGGCGGAGAATCTAGGGGCTGTGGTGGGCTGGAAGGCAAATACGCGTGAAGTAGTTATTGATTTTGATTACCAGCCAGAAGTTTTTGCTTATTATTATTATTCTCCCGAGAATGAGCTAAAAAGTAATCTGCACCTTTTTACGGATGTAGCTTTTCGCTGGTTTGCTACTAACGAGAAAGGGGAATTGTTTTACGAGTACAAAGATGACTATGATAAGAAATTACAAATGGTTCAGGAAAAGGGTGTCAGGGCTCATGCCAGTGTTGTCTTAATGGGCAAAGACCCCTTGCACCGTTTGCTTTCGAGCCAGTCAAGCCGAGCCTTGCTCATAGGCAACCTTTTAGATGTGGTTAAGAAGAATAATTATGATGGGGTTAATATTGACTTTGAATTAATGGATTACCGTGATGCTAACTTATTTACATCGTTTCTAGAGCAACTAAAAACCTCTCTAGGACCTAATAAGACTTTGTCGGTTGCCGTTTTTGCCCGTACTGGCAAGGAGAACTGGCCGACCCCCTACCAGTATAAAAGGATAGGGGCGATAGCTGATCGGGTGGTAGTAATGGCTTATGATTATAGCTACTCTACTTCGAAAGCAGGACCAGTTGCGCCCCTGTGGTGGGTACAAGCTGTAACCGAATATATGATTGATAGTATCCCCCGGGAGAAAATCCTGTTAGGTATGCCTACTTACGGTTATAACTGGTCAGATGGAAGTAAGGCGGTTACGGTAACAGCCTCCAAGCTGGCTGAAATTGAGAAGAAATACGAAGTGCAAAAGTATTTTGACCAAGCTAGTATGAGCCCTTATTGTATTTACTACGATGAAAACGGCCAACGTCATGAGATATGGATGGAAAATCAACAAAGCCTGGCGGCCAAGTGGAATATAGTGGTAGCTAACCGCCTGGGTGGAATGTCATTCTGGCGCATAGGTACCGGTTTTAATGAAATTTACCAGGTTATTCAGTAGAGAGACCAGGGGAGACCAGGGGGACGGTTCTTGCGGTTCGGTTGTACAACCGAACCGCAAGAACCGTCCACCTGGTCTCTCGGTCTTTAAACCGTAATCTTCGCCCGTTCCCGCATAAAAGAAATCTCGCGATCGATGTCACCTTGAATTTCAGCGATGCGGCTTTCGGCATCAGGGCCTTTAAGCAGGCGATTGAACCGGCCCTGTTTCATTAAATATTCGTTTACCGGGGCAGCTTCTTTTTTGCCATTGATAATAAGCGAAGTGGGATTATTGAAGCTAATCTTACCCTTTTCCGCTTCCCATAATAACCAGGCGCCGCTGCGTACAGCCATACGGCTCATTTGCACTGTTTCAGACATATCGAACTGCCAGCCTAAATAACATGGCGTCAGAATTTCGATGTATTTCATACCACGGATGTTTTTAGCTTTTACCACTTTATCGTAAAGGTCACCGGGGTAAGCGACAGTAGCAGTAGCCACGTAGGGAATATTATGTTCCAGCATCAGCAAGGCCATGTTTTTCTTAGGCTGGCGCTTACCGGTGGGAGTGGTGGTGGTGAAGCTGCCACGGGGGGTGGCACCACTGCGTTGCACGCCGGTGTTGCTGTAGGCTTCATTATTATAGCAAAAGTGAATAATATTATCGTTGCGCTCGGCTGCGGCTGAAAGTGCCTGGAAGCCAATGTCATAGGTGCCGCCATCACCTGCCCAACTAAATACAGTGGGCAGCTCACCTTTAAAGCGGTTCTTTTCCTGCATTATTTCCAGTGCGTGGCTAATACCGGAGGCCGAAGAACCAGCGGTCGCAAAACATACATTTAGGCAAGGCCAGTTGTAGCCCAGCTTGGGGGTCATTCCCATACTGGCTACTGAGCAGGAGGGGGTCAAGAGCATTATGGCAT
Source organism: Syntrophomonadaceae bacterium (assembly GCA_050943255.1). Taxonomy (GTDB): domain Bacteria; phylum Bacillota; class Syntrophomonadia; order Syntrophomonadales; family Syntrophomonadaceae; genus UBA4844. The sequence continues at coordinate 2,908 of JBMNOV010000033.1, read as the reverse complement.
TTGGCCCCAAAGCCTTACCCACAATACGTAGGGCCATGGTGGCGGGGCAGCCTCCGCAAGACCCGTTACCACTTAATACCTGTTCAATATCTGGTAGTTGTTTAATACTGGTAGTCATATCTCAGCCATCCTTTCCTGGTCTATGCTTTCTTATTATCCATCATGGCCCGGATCTCAGTGGCCATAAAGCGGAAGGTCAGATCAATGCCACCAATGCCCATTACCCGGTTTTTAACCGTGAGGTCATTGCGCCGGCCAAAGAGGATGCTTTTCAGCTCAGAAGCCAAAATGCCGCCGGGATGGCCGAAGTTATAGTTGCGATCCAGTACCATCACTTGTGCATTTTGCGGTAGTGCATTAATAATATCCTCAGCCGGGAAGGGAAGATAGAGGCGTGGTCTGAGCAAGCCGGCTTTGATGCCCTGTTGGCGAAGAATATCTATGGAAAGTCTTAGTTCGGCCGCCATACTGTTGACAGCAAAAGCTACCACTTCGGCATCTTCCAGCCGGTAAGTATCGATGGTGTCACCATCCCACATACCGGTGATATCTTTATATTCCTGAGCTGCCTGCTTTACCAGCGGGATGGCGGCCATAATATCATCGGACAGCATCTGGCGGAAAGGTGCGTATTCAGACGCATTAGTCACGTTACAGAAGGAAGAGGGATAAGCCGGGTCCAGACGCCATTCCGGTTCATGCGGGGGCAGAAAACGGTCAATATCCTCCTGGGGTGGCAGGGTAAGGGGCATCAGACAATGAGAAATTGCAAAGCCATCAAAATTAACCATTACCGGGATATTAATCTGTTCGGCTACGCGGTAGGCTTGCAAAATAGTGTTAAATACCTCCTGGTTGGAGGAGCAATGATATTGGATCCAGCCCGTATCGCGTTGGGCAAATGAGTCCTGATGATCGGCCCACAAGGTCCAGGGGGCAAAAATCCCGCGGTTAACATTGCACATTACAACCGGCAAACGTCCACCGGAAGCCATATGTAAAACTTCGTGCATATACAGCAGGCCATTGGCGGAGGTAGCTGTGAAAACGCGGGCACCAGCTGCGGCAGCGGCCACGGCAGCAGCCATTGCGCTGTGTTCACCCTCTACTGGAATAAAGCGGGCATGTAACTCACCATTCTCAACCATGGTGGCAACCGCTTCCATTATGCTGGTCTGGGGGGTGATGGGATAGCCCGGTACTATGTCCACCCGGGCAGATTTTACGGCTAGCGCGGCGGCATGGGCACCAGTATCCATTATAACTTGTGCTGATTTCATACTGCTACTCCTCCTTTTCCATGCTAATGGCGCCAGTGGGGCATTCTTTGGCGCATACACCGCAGCCTTTGCAGTAGCGGTAATCTATAGTAATCTCAATGCGGTCAATGACTGCTTCCGGACAATATACCCAACAAAATTGGCACTTGATGCATTTCTGGATGTTAACAACTGGACGGTGTGCCCGCCAGGAGCCGGTGTCACCGCCAGCTCCCTTCATTGGCCAGGATATGGGCCGGTAGGGTTTGGTAACTGATTTCATCTATTCCAATCCTTTCATTAATCCGTAGATATTGTGTGCTCTGGGCGAATTTGCATTACGGTGTTATAAGCCTTACTAGCGGCGCCTAAACTGTGTTGGCCACTCCCAGGCCATTTATTCAAGATGGTTTGTTCCATAATATTTTGGGGAATGTTTAGCACCCGGCATACGGCGCCAAACAGCGGAACATTAATAAAGGGTCCGTCGGCAGATAATAATCCGGCTTCCCGGGCGATGGCGTCGGCGTCGACCTGCCAGGTAGGGTGCTTCTCCACCGTCTGGGCGTGGGGAGTATTTATGATCACGGTGCCCATATCAGCAATGCCTTCACTGACTGCCGCTTCGGTGAGCTTTTCGCTCATTACTACTACATAATCCGGCAGCTCGCACTGGCTGTGCGCATGGATTGTGGTGGGGGATATGCGTACTGCTGCCCGCACCGGCGCTCCGCGACGTTCCACCCCGAAGAAAGGCAATGCCTGTCCCTGCTCACCGTTTTCCAGTGCAGCATGGGCTAATAAGTGAGCCAGGGTAACAGAGCCCTGCCCGCCAAATCCGTTGATTCGTACTTCTAACATAATTATCCTCCTACCATCTTCTATGGTGCTTTTTATGGAAATACCATTCGTCAAAAGAGCCTATTTTCCTGCAATAATTCGCAAAATTTGCAAACCAAGGAAACCAAGGGGACGGTTCTTCTGGTTGCATAGCTTTCTGGTTATTGTTATGATAAATCAGAGGTGATAACATGGCAAGAACTGGGAGGAAGCGAAGCGAAAGCGGGATCTATCATATTGTCTTAAGAGGAATTAACAGGCAGACCATTTTTGAGGATGAGGAAGATGCTATAAGATTTCTGGATACTTTACATACATATATGAATACAAGCGGCTATAAGGTATATGCTTATTGTTTAATGGGAAATCATATTCATTTACTGCTTAAGGAAGAAAAAGAAGAATTAGGTAACATTATTCGGCGTATTGGGGCTAGCTATGTGTATTGGTATAATTGGAAATATCAACGATGTGGGCATTTATTTCAGGGCAGATATAAAAGTGAAGCTGTTGAAGATGAGAAATATTTTTTAACTGTTTTAAGATATATACACCAAAACCCTTTAAAGGCGGGAATTGTAAAAGATATTGCAGAGTACAGATGGAGTAGTTTTTTGGAATATACAAGAAATAGTAAAATTATCGATACCGATTTTGTACTGAAGCTTTTTAATGATGACAAGAAAAAGGCAATTGCTAGTTTTATTGAGTTTCATGGGATAATTAGTGATGATATATGTCTGGATATGGATGAAAGACAAAGGATATTGGATGAAGAGGCTATATCTATTATCAAAGAAATGTGTAGT
>JBMNOV010000032.1:0-21907 GCA_050943255.1 Syntrophomonadaceae bacterium | reverse complement strand
AATCACCCAGATGATACGAGGCATCTGGAGCAAAAAGAAAACAACAATAGATGACTATGTTAGCTTAGGTGAAACGCTTATCGCTAAAAAACTGATTGTAATAGTATTAATTATCGTCCTGCTTCTAAGCTATGGTATTTACAAGTTTACTCCTATAGTAACTAACAAAATCAGGGGTTACCAAATCGTCTACCTGAGTCCCGGTAAGCCCCTTACCTGCAGCGGAAAAGTAATGTTATATGACGAAAATAAGCTAATTTATGAAGGTGATATGGCAGACGGGGTTTACAGTGGTTATGGCAAACTCTATGACCACCTTGGCAACCTACAATATGAGGGACAGTTCCAAAATGGTGTAATGCATGGCAGTGGAACTATATATTATGAAAATGGTGTCAAAAAATATGAAGGAAACCTGATTAACGGTGTTTATGATGGTTTAGGGAAATTATATAACATGAAAGGCAAATACATATATGTCGGACAGTTTGTTAGTGGTTGTTACTCTGGTCAAGGACGAGAATACTATATTAACCGGGGTATAAAATATGAAGGTAACTTTTTAAACAATCAATATGAAGGCCAGGGAAAATATTATGATTTGAACGAAAACTTAGTATATAGTGGTCAGTTTACCAGTGGTGTATACTCCGGTCAGGGTACAGAATACTGGCCCAACCAGGAAATAAAATATGAAGGAGCTTTTAACGGCGGTCAGTACGAAGGACAAGGTAAGCTCTACAACCAGAAAGGTCAATTAACCTATCAAGGTGAATTTAAAGCGGGGAAACAAAATGGCCAAGGTGAATTATATAATGAAACTGGTCAGTTAGTATATAAAGGAGTGTTTATAGATGGTTCACCCGCTGGGGCCGGTGAATTATTATCAGAATCAGGTAATGTTCTTTACAAAGGTGATTTCTCTGACGGCCATCCGGAAGGACAAGGAGAGTTATATAATGACGAAGGTTTATTAGTCTACCAGGGTGAGTTTAAGGATGGTGTCTTCTGGGGAGTAGGCAGTGAATTTTATCCCAATGGCCAGGTCAAGTATACTGGTACTTTTGAGTCAGGCTCCTATAAAGGGCAAGGCCAGCTATTTGATGAGGAGGGTAAATTAAAATATGAAGGCAGTTTTAGTGAGGGAACAGGTAATGGTCTAGGTATACTGTATAACTCCAATGAAGAAATAATATTTAAGGGTTTCTTTAAAAACGGCGAACCAAATTATACAGGCTTTATGGGGCTGTCCGAAAAAAAGATTGAAGAGATTTTAGGAGAATCTAAAGACAAGATTAATACCGGGGTAATCCAGTCAATCAATTATAAAGATATGGCTATGAGTTTTGAATTATCTTCTCTTGATCCCAAAGATATCCCGGTAGTAAGGGTAATTACCCTCTACGGCAAGCAGGAACTGCTGGGAATAAAACTTGATATGAACAGCTCGCAAATACAACAGGCTTGGGGAGAACCAAACAAGCAGGAAACCCTGCTTAATGAAGCAACTCCATATACAATCTGGGAATACCACCGGGATGGCTTTTTGTATAAGTTTTTCCTTAACCACCAGCAGAATATCGACTACCTGGAAATCCGAAAATAGACACGGCAACATTAAATAAGATATACCTACCTAGGGCAAGCATGATACTTTATCTAAGCGCTGGAAGGTAAGGCGGGCTACCAAGGATTAATAAGCCTCTTAGCACTACCCCTGCTATCATCCCCAGCATATCATAATACCCCAACATAGAGACCGGCTGACTAGCGTGATAAAGTATCATGATTGCCCGCCTTGCTTTTATTAACTAACCTAGGACAAGCATGATACTTTATCTAAGCGCCGGAAGGTAAGGCGGGCTACCAAGGATTAATAAGCCTCTTAGCACTCCCCTGCTATCATCCCCAGCATATCATAATACCCCAACATAAAGACCGGCTGACTAGCGTGATAAAGTATCATGATTGCCCGCCTTTAGGGCCTTTATTATTAGTTATAAGTAGATAACTCCAGGGGGTTAGGTTCATTATCGCTATCATCGGTAGAGCTGCCAATATATGCCCTGATAAACGCTTTTACCCCATAATCAGGATTTAAAGAAAATGCCTTGGTAAGGTCATTTGCAGCACCCTGAGGATCAAAAGCCATTTTGGCCTTACCGCTTATTAATAATGCTCTGTAATCATTGGGAGCCAACTCTGCAGCTTGATTAGCAACCTCTATAGCTTCTAGTAAACGATTCTGATTTAATAGATCTGTTGCCTGATCCAATAAATCATCAAGTAATGGTTTTTCTTTGATTGTAAATGCTATATTTATCTGTTCTGCTAATGACTCTCCAGTAATTGATTTCAGACCTTTTTTTATCAATAAAAAATAGCTATTTCCAGCTGACCATTCCGTTTTTGGTTGAACTATCACCATTCTCCTCATTGCTTCTACATTAATTGGCACTCTAAATATACCCGCAACATCACGGGAAACAAGAATGTTTTCCTCCAAGGTTGCTTCATCAATGCTTTTACTAAACATTAGAGTCCAAACCTTATCTGCTTCCACATCCGTATTCTTTTCCTCAATAGCTAATTGTGGTGGAGCTATAGTTTCAAGCGGGATTTGCTCTGGTATTAGCTCCTGCACCTCCTGGGAAATAGCTTTATCGAGTTGTGCGCCCAGCAGCTCCTGAGTACTTCCGATAGTAAGGTTCTGAACCTGACCTATAATATTTTTCTGCATATCTTCCGGCAAGAAAGCCTTAATCTCCGCTGGTATAATATCATTCATTTTTTCTGTAATCAGTTCCTGTAATTTATTCTTTATCAATGGTTGAAGATCTTCATTTATTGCTAGCAGAAACTGGTCTGCGCGGAAATCCTGCCAATTATCTATATTGATATTCTGGATGTGTTTTCTTATTATTTCTTCTACATCATCTACAATAAATGCATGTATTTCATCTGGTACAATTTCCCGGACTTTATCCATAAAAAAATCTACCAACTGATCTTTTATCACTGGTTCCAGCTTTCGCATGATCGATATTACCTTTTGATCTACTTGAACATTCTGAATATTGTTCAGGGTAACGTCTTCCAGTTCTTCATTTACTGCCGTCTTTATTACTTCCGCCCCGCCAAGAAATCCTAGTATCTCTGCTGGCACCAGTTTATTTACTTCGCCCATTATGACTTCTACCAGATTTTTCTTTATCTCCGGCTCCAGCTTCTTCATGACTGCTGCTATCTTTTGATCAACCCGGATATTCTGGATATTGTCCAAGGTAACGTCTCCCAGTTCTTCATTTACTGCCGTCTTTATTACTTCCGCCCCGCCAAGAAATCCTAGTATCTCTGCTGGAACCAGTTTATTTACTTCGCCCATTATGACTTCTACCAGATTTTTCTTTATCTCCGCTTCCAGTTTGTGTACTACTGCTAGTAAAACATCGTCTACAGTAATATTTTCAATATCTTCAGCTGTACTATCCTTTAGTTCTTCATTTATAAATTGTATTAAGAAACTCCTTCCTCCCAAAATCTCTAATAATTCCCCTGGGATAAGTTGTTCAAGTCGGTTGGCTGTATCCTGTACTAAGTGAACTTTCAAATTTCTAATGCCTGTATTTTGACTTGCTGCTAAAGCTGTTGAGCTTAAACTAAGAGTTAGCACTATAATTAGTCCCATACTAATAAATAGGTTATTAATTCTCCTCATTTGGTATCTTCCTTTCCTTGACAGGCAGGCCCTGCTGTAAAATCACTTTTTATATACTCGCGGTACCCGGGGGCTCAAGAGACAGACCATATCACAATTATTTATATCTATACCAGCCTGCCGGGCAATCTCTTCAGCACTTATCCTTTGAGACCCTTGCTGACCCAGGATCACTACCTCATCACCTATTTTAACTTCCTCTATGTTACTTATATCAACTATCATGTGATCCATACAAACTTTTCCAATTATTGGTGTTCTTTGATTATGTATCAGAACTTCGCCTTTATTAAGTAAATGTAAAAAGTTAGCATCAGCATAACCTATCGGAAGTGTCGCTATCTGCGTAGGACAGACCGTAGTATAAGTCCAACCGTAACCTAACCCAACATCACAGCCTACTTTCTTTATCTCCATTACCCTGGTCTTAATTTGCATAACCGTCCTAACTTGGCTATCTAACAGATCATTACCACAAGTTAGTCCATAGAGTGCTATTCCCGGTCTAACCATATCATACTCAGCCTTCGGAAGTTTGAATAAAGCAGGACTGCTACAGGCATGGACTATAGGAATAGTAATTCCCTTACTGCCTAATTGCGCCAAAACCTGTTCAAAGCGGGCTACCTGTTTGAACGCGTCTTCCTGCCTCCCACCATATATAGTATTTATATGGGTATAAATTCCTTCCAGTTCCAGGTAACTCATTTCTGCTAATCTTTCACTAAAAGCCAGACATTCGCGCGGAAACAAACCATAGCTTCCCATACCGGTGTCGACCCTTAAATGAACCTTAATACTTAGATTTCTTTGGCGTCCAGATTCATTGAGCCAGGATGCCATTTCCACGCTATTAATACTTGGCATCAGTCTATATTCGAACAGGTCTTGAACATCTTCCTCCCCAACTGTACCCAGTATTAAAATAGGTATAACTACGCCTTTTTCTCTTAGCAATATAGCTTCACTAATGGTAGCTACTGCGAGGGCATCCACACCATGCTCTACCAGGGCTTGGCTGATTTCAACAGCTCCATGACCATAAGCATTAGCTTTTACTACCGCCATAATCCTAGTTCGGGGATTTAATTGATTACGAATTATCGCTAAATTATAGTGCAAAGCAGAGATGTCAATCTCTGCCCAGGTCAGATATTTCTTATCCATTTCTATTACCTTCTAACTCCTAGCCTATTTCCATAGTAAATTAATAGGGAATTATCAACATTTTTCACAGCAAAGCCATAATACCCTTGTTTTAACAACTCTAACTGCCTATCTATTTCTAATGGGTGACAGCTTATATTTGCATTTTTATTAATATAGATAGGTTCATTAATATCACGAATTAGCAGATACCTTAACCAATTTCTATATTTCTGCAAAAGCCCAGTTATATAAAGTTGCAAACGCAAGCTATTATGCAATGCCGGATAGTTGTTACAAGCAACCGTTGACAATATGTAGCGATATTGACCCGTACTGATAATACCTTTGATTAATTCCTGATAAAGCATAAATTGCCATCCTTGCCCTCGCCAGGAGGGGCTAACGAAGCCAGCCTCGATATGGGCAACCTGTAAAAGCTGAGATTCATAAAATTTCAGGTCTAATCCCAGGTTGTCCTGACTGTATCCAGGAAAATATGCTGCTGCATATCCTATTAACTCTCCTTCATTATTAAATGCACCAAGGCTAAAGCCCTTTTTATCCAATAGCATTATTACTTCATCTTCAGTTAAAGGATAATAAGCAGAGGAATCCTCGAGTCCTTTTACAACCTCATCTTGGAGCTTAATAATACTTACTAGATCGGAGTAAAAAACTCGTCTTATACTTCCATCCGGATTGGACCTACTAGTTTGCTCTAGCAATTTCCTGGATTTATTTAGCTTATCCAGGCAAGTTCACCCCCTTTTCAGTTTTAATAGAGGAACGTGACATAAGAGCGAAAAGTGCTAGAAGAACTAGACAAGCCAGGGCAATCACACCTACGCTATAACCAGCTCCTAGCACAGCCAGTGCCCCAAAGACAACTGGACCTGATAGCTGACCAACTCGCCTTACCATGCTGTAATAACTAAGAGCCTTACTTTCCCCTAATTTCTGGGTAGCTGGGAGGGATAGAAAATAATTATTCTGAGCTACAAGACCGAAACTATCAGCTAAACCCATAATTAGGATAACTATAAGCGCCATAAATGTCGTCTCCTGCCAGGCAAACAAGCCCAAAGCAACTATAGTCATAAAAGTAGAAAGCAAAGTGGCAGTCCAACCACTTAGCTTTTGCTCTATAAATCTACTCAACCACGGTCCCAGGTATACTATACAGAGGCCATATATAAGAAATCCCCGCCCTATATCAGAAGTTGATAAACCTACAGTAGATCCGAATAACGGGAAGAAATAGTCCATAAACATACTACATACCGCCAATGGTATGGTAATCAAGATAAAAAATAAAATAACACTGGGATTAAGTAGAAAAGTAGATATTTTCCCGGGGCTAACTTCAGGTACAATCTCTTCCCTTCGTGTTTCTACCTTACCTATAAATCTAAAAGCGAAAAACACAACAACCAGCAGGGCAATCAGAGCTATAAAAAACACCCGTGAAAACCCAATCCGGTCTGCCATCATAGCACCAATTGCAATTCCACAATTGAAGCCCGCAAAAATTCCAGCATTGTAAGCAGAAAGTCCTTTAGTTTTCTCTTCTTGCTGGCTAGGCGAGGTACTTAACCAGCGCATAGCCATCCAGGAAAAACCATAACCAATACCTGCTATTGCCCGGGCAAGAATAAACACCAGCCCATTCCAGGATAGACCTGAAAGTAAGAGACCCAAACCCAGGAATATAAGCCCGCTATAGAATGGAAAAAGCCAACCCCGCCGCTCAATAATATAACCGGTAGCAATAATGGATAAACCTATTCCCAAAAGCTCAGCTGAAATTGGCAGTCCTAGTACAACTTCCTGCGGCAATCCCCATAAAGGCTGATAAAGATCTTTCATTATAAGGGGTATATAAGATACAGCCATGCTTGATGAAATAAAGAAAAAGAAAGCCAGAGGACGAACCATCTCGATATCCATAGCTGCTTTTTTGATTTGTTGCCCTATAGAATTAGCTTTATTCGCCATTCGGCTAACTTCTTGTTTGATATATAAAAGCAGGAATAGAGTTATTTCCACCATGAAGAAAAACGCAATAATCAGAACAGTTAATGCATCCAGAGCAATAGCCATTGACTTGCCTTTTATGTAATCTTCGGAAAGGCTGATATTGATACTGGCAGTACCGCCAGTTGCCCCGGTACTTAGAGGAATACTGTAATAATAAGATGAATTACTGGTGGAGTCTGGGGATTGACTAGTACTATATAGCGGCTTACCATCCTCACCACTAATCGTTATACTATCAATTTGGGGGTCAGACTTTATAATACTCTGCATCCAATCCTCAATACTGTACAATTCCTGATATGATACCCCCCTGGAAACTACGGAATCAATATTTCTTTGGATAATACCAGCAGTCACCATGGTATTCTCCCGGGCCATTTCATAATAAACATTCCGGTACATAAAAAAGTTTAGCCCGGCATAAGCAATTTGTGCCAGCGTCAGTATTGATAAAACTACTGCTAGAAACATTTTCTTCTTAAGCTCACCATTGGAATCAAGCAAGTCCAACCTAATATTGGTAATAACTAATGCAAGTGCAGCCAGCGCAGCTATAATATCCAGGTACTGTAGACTCTGAGCTTTAGGTAGGGCTACCCGAGATTCGACTACGCTTTTATCAAATAATAAATCCAAGCATCCAACCCAATTGCTATTACGGTCAAGCAGGGGTAAAAAGATATGATACTTTTCTTCAAAAGCAACAGATTGAAAATCACTTACTGCCAAACTTTCTATATCTAATTTATTAATTATTTCTGAGGGTAGGTGTTCATTCTCCACTTGGCCCTGAATATTATAAAGGATCTGTCCATCCTTAGAAACCACCAGTACATTTTCAATTCCCGGCGTACTTTCTTTAATATCTGCAAGTATCTTATCCATGTCATTGAAACTTTCCAACGGCTTACCATATTTTATGGCATATTCAATATTTCTGACCCCGTCACTGCCCGCCACGGCATAACTGGATATCAACGAATCAGTATAGCTAGTTTTGAATGATGAAATATTTAGGGCTCCAGTAAATCCCAAAACTAGAATTAGCAACATTATCACCGAACCTAGCAGCAAGGCTCCTTTTTTAAATGACATGGTTCTTCTCCCCCGAATCTTAACTTATTTTACGATTAAGTATAATTACTTTAAGTACCTTTCAATAAGCAAGCTACACTATTACCTTTTGTCATCCCCAACCTTAAAATAAAGGATCTTCTTGAACAATTGGCCTAAGTTCTTCATTTCAATAAAAATACCAATACCTTAACTGTTGATTGATTGATAAATCTCATCTGCCACTAGCAAAATTTCAAATGGTACCTTATAACCTATTCTCCTTGCGACTTCCAGGTTTAAGGCTATATGTGGTACATTTTCGAAAACCTGGGGAAGTTCGCGCGGCGAAGTTCCCTGCAGAATCTGAATCATATTACTAGCTCCGAATTCGCCTACTCCGCTAAAATCTGCCCGAGCTACACTTAATAAAGCCCCTGCCATAACCTCTTCTGTCCCTAGTTGGGAAAATACTGGTATTTTGTTCTCGTAAAATGGCTCCAGCAATTCGGCTAATCGAGCAGGTTCAATCGGAGCCATGGTCAAGTACATGGCATCTACCTCTTGGGCTAATTGACGGTGTAAGGTTAACAAGTCCTGATAGTATCTTTCCTGATCATCTGCATTTACTGGTTCTACAACGGGCAGCGCTGTAATCTCAAACCCCAGTTCCTCTGCTAGATTTTCGGCATCATCTACCGCAGCATAAACCCGCCCTATCTCAGAATCTTCATAAACCATTCCCATTCGCTTAAACTGAAAAATATCATAAAAAACTGCCATTTGCCGTCTATACACCCTGGCATCCATATGTGCCCAAACACGGTTGCTGCCTGAGTCCTGTTCGGAGTCAATTATTCCCGAACGAACCGCATTACTAGTAGAAAAAACCATTATAGGTACTGAAAGCCGATCACCAGCAAGTAATAATCCGGCTGTAGTTCCCATAGTAATAACTAGGTCTATATCATCTTGCTTTTCCAGGCGGGTAAGCATAGCTTCTTTTTGGGCTTCGCTCATGGTGCTGAGAGTAAAGTGAGCATCTTTAACAAACTCAAGATAAGGAGAAATATCTGGTTGGGCAAGCCATTCCCACATGCCTGCCGTGTCTAACTGTCCCTCCTGGTAACTAAGCCCTGCAGTATTGGTAATCCACCCTTTATTTTCGAAAGCCTTAACTAAGGCATACAAGGTTCCAGCATAATTTACCCATGGTTCTGTTTCACAATAGGCTATCCGGTATTTTCTTTCTGTTAGCCGGTTATCTATTTGCTGCTTATCCTTGACTCCATTTACAGCCATTAACGGTTGAGCTAATAACAAGAAAAACAAAACAAGTATAAAATATGTTGCAAATTTTGTATGAATCTTCATCTTTTCCCCCCGGTTCACAATTGTTTGTACGCCCACCAGCGAATTCTAGCTATGGTAACAGTCGATGTCTGGCAGCGAATCCCTATACGGAATGTACCCCTTTCTGGATATAATACTGTCCCAATAGCCATACGCGGTGCCAGTGAAGCATAATTAGTATTCTGAAAAACTTCAAAGTCTCCTAAAAAAATCTGTTCAGTATGTTGGGACACCTGTAGTAACTCTTCATCGGTACTTTCTTCTACCCCAGTTACTACATAAACAGGCCCTGTTCCAAGACCGTGGTCAATTTCAGCAGAAAAATAACTCTTTCCAACCTTGGGACTGGCCTCCATTTCAATCTCTACCACCCCAGTACTACCTTTCCCAACTATATTTTGCGGCTTCGGAATTCCTAAATTAAAATCAAATTCATTTTTATCTGGATGATACCTGACATCAAGCCGGGGCTGCTCCTCTGGTTCCATTAAATAAGCCGAAGCTCTGGTTTGATAAGGGCCCTGTGCCTTACCTTGACCCAAAACACCAAGTTTAAACAAATCACTTACATTATAGGCATACTCATTAAAAGGAACCTGCTCTACCTTTTCAATCATAAAACTAGGTCCTATTTGTAATAGGCTGATACGAGCCAGATATACCGCTTGGTCTTTATTCTCCAAATACTGGTCAAGATTTAGATTAAGATATTCTTGTAAAATCCTTTCTCTTACTGGTTGAGCTACGATTTGAAATATTTGGCTACATTCGACTTCTGGTTCTAATAACTTTTCTCCTATTTGAATTCTTATACGACCATCGCTTACACCTAAGCTGTCTACTATACCAGCATCCGAAGCAGCTCGAAATGGGAAACTAACTTCATAAGTAGTCTGTTGTTCCTCTTCGGGTTCCTGGAAAAAAATCTTTCCCCCCTGGTTACCATCTGCCCCGTAAATGTATTCCCCATTTAATTCATATTCAATTGAAACCCTTGGTACCTGCAGGGCTTTCTCTACTACTAGGGTTATTTCCAAACGATCATCCGGATTAATATAACGTGGACATTTCTGCCAAATACACACTTGTTCATCGCTGTAGAGCAGGGTTGTATTCTCTATTAACTGGGAGAACCCGAAGTTCGAAAGATCAGGGGCTTCCTCACGAATAAAGAGATGGTAAGTTTCCTGTATACGGTTATGTTCACCTACCTCTTCGGGGCGAGTCGAGGAACTAGCTACTGAATATACCGGTTCTTTTTCCCTCTCGTCATATTCAATGCAAAGGTAGATGTTTTTGGTATACTCATTGTTGCTAAAACCATCTATCATTGATAATTTTTGAGCAACAGGAGTAGCTACTACTATTTCCCGCCCATAATAATCGAGAGCCATTCCAGCCTCTACTGATATGGTTTTGTCATCTACTGCAACCACCTGTAACCCGCAAATAACTCCAGCTCCATGTAATAAACGGTTTATTATACGCCGTTTGTCATTAAAATACTTTTGTTCAGTTTCAAAATCCCTAACCGTAAGCAGTTTACCATAGAAATAACGATTCCTCTCATGGGGATAATACCGGGGATTTTTCACTATTAACCCTCCTCTTTTGTATTTAAGCCAACCGGAAAGCTTAGTTCTTTCCTAAATTGGTATCCTATCGGTTAATTCCTATTTTAACCGGGCATCTAGTTCTATCCGGCTATGCGTATCAAGCTGGTTATCGCTTTCTAAATTTACTATTACTGAACTAAAAGGCACAGAAGCCTTGTTATCCAGCCTTAATAAAGATAACTCGGACAGGTATGTATTAATACCCAAGTAAGAGTGCATATCCATATAAATCCATGGTTGTAATACGACTAATTTGGCTTCTGTAAAAGCAGGCTTCTCTTCATCAATAATATTTTGCAAGGCAACCATATGTGCTGTAGTAGGTACCACTTCCTGTTTAACCAATATCGTAAACCCATAGGGATTCTGCCCATAAAGCTGGGTCATAAGCTGCTTGATCTCCAGGGTTTCCTGCAGGTATTTATATTCAAAATGTTCGACTATATATGGCTTTTCGCCTGTAAAAATAGCAATGACAGTTTCCATTCCTTCCCGGGTACCACGCTTTTTATACAGATCGGGAGCGGCTATCAACAGTTGCCGAAGTTGGTCTTCACTCCAATTTTCATCAACATCTATTCCCAACCAACCTGCCAGCCATTTGAGAAAAGGCCCTGATGCTACTTCTGGATCAAAAATTGTATATATCTTATCGATCTGTTCTTCCATTCCCTGTAAAAATGTATCGAAAATAGATAAAAAACGATCTAGAAAATCCTTACTCTTTTCATCCTCCTGGTAAACAGCAGGGAGATACCTTAGTAAGGATATTCTAGGAAAATATACTCTAACCCCTTTCAAAAACGGGGTTCTGTCTTCACTGCCAACTAGTTCCAGTTTTATCCACAAATAACGCCCCCGGGCATTATGGAGAAGTGCATCTTGAGGATTTACTATCTCCCGGCTCCATAGAGGTGCGGTAGTACTCAGTACTTCCAATAGTGCAGAGTCTTTATTTTGTAGATACATTTCCATATTGATTAAGCGATCTTTAACAACTAGATTTTTACTATCGCTAGCAAAATAACTCAACCTGATCTGGGTATCATCAGGTATGTCCACATCCAGGGTTATCCTGTGCCATTCCATTTCTGTTATAGTACTGTCAAGTAAAGGAAAAATAATGATGCCACGCGGATTCCCGGAAGAATCTAATTTTATTTTATTATGCCTTTCCATTATGCTGATAGTTAAAGTATTCCTGTTCCAAATATATAATCTGTTAAAATGATCCAACCATAATTTGCTCACTTCGCCCCGGTAAGTAACATAGTCACCAGGTGTTGAGCTTAATGGAGAATACTGTAGTAGAGTTCTGTCATCTTGGATTTGCTGGTTATCCTGATGGGCTTGGCCAATATAAATAAAACCATCATTATCTGCTCCCATTCCGACAATTTCACCAAACATATTAAGCCTTCGGCTATTAATTAAATTTCCTCCAATATCAAATATCCAAAGCTGTCCCGTAGAGATATCTAATACATGCAATTTTCCTTGACCAAATGCCGCTTGAACTCGTTTTGTCGGTAAAATTTCACCAGTTAAGTCAATAGCAGGAAGTTCAGCAAATATTCGGGATAAACCATCAGCACCTACCTTAAGTACTACTCCGTAAGTGGAAATAGCATTCACCGCTATATCTGTACTAGGCTCCATTTTTTTACGAGCTATTACAATGAATAAATCTCCCTCATTACTAACAGCTATATCTAGAGGGACCCGGCCATAGAATTCTTGGTTGATCCAAAGAATCTGCCCATTAGTCGCAGAAATGGCAACAACTACGGGTGTTTCAATTTCTACCAGGAACAAACAATCTTTGCCTGTTGCCAGTAAAGCCCTATTACTAAATAAACCGTGTCCACCCTTAAGCAACAATGTAGACTGAGAATTAATTATGTCATAAACCCAAATATTAGCTGCCTGATCTAATAGATATAAAATCCCTAAATTACCACTGCAAACATTTGTTATAGGCTCGGTTATACCCATCTCATTATGGTTTACAGTACGATATAAGCTCATTTTTTGGTCATACATCAAGGTTATTCCGTGCTCGGATAACAGAAGATTCTCACTTCGGCCTTTCTCCCAGTCATCCATTTTATTAAGGGCTAAAAAACTTAATTTTTCATCCATTGTAGTTGTTCACTACCTCTCAATCGCCACAAAATACTCATTCCTAAAAGCTCATTTTTATTAAAACAAGTTAATAATCAATACTGTTTAATTAAATAATTATGGAAAGGGGCAAGTTCTCTTGCCTTATAATCATTACAAATCTTTGTGATTGATTATATCTATTTCATGGGTACCAGGATAAACTAAACCACATGGCGGTATTTGAATATCACCGCTACGCTCCTGGCGTATTCCATTACCTTCAGCACTAATCCATAAATCCTTTACATATTCCACCCCTGGAATACGGTTGATGACTTCGTAGATATCGCCTCGGTATACGGTGCGCCCAAAAGGCCAACCCCTACTTAAATCATCACGATCAACCGGCTGTAAAAAATAATCGATTGCCTGGATAATCTTTTCATTCCCCCGAATTGCTCCTGACACTACGACAACGGTCGCATATATACTAATCTTTATGTATTCGGGGGCAACTACATGTATTTCAGTGGTAAGCAGCCGATGACGATTAAGATACCGGCGTACCGTCTCTTTAAAACCTGCACTTGGAACCGGGGTAAGGCTTTCACTATAAGGAACAACTGCTATAGTAACCTGGGCCGGCGCTGTCTTATGAGGATAATTTCTCAACCCCGGCTTATAAAGTGGTACTGCTTTTACCCGGGCAACCCTTAATCCAGGCGTAAGTAAAGCCAAGGCCTCAAAATCAGAGGAAGTCACTGCCCGAAATGGCCTATGGCGTTCTGTTAATAGCCTTCTGAAAGCATCAGTAATTGTTTCCTTGTTACTACCATTATAAGCTGGTCGGTGGTTAACAACATGTAAATAGTTAAACTCGGGATCAACTTCCAGTAAACGATTTATTTCGTATTCTTTTACATTACCCCTTATACCACCGCCAGTCTTGTAACTAATAAGTAAAATATTGGGTTCATCGCCTTTCTCGGGGATAATTGCATTTTCATGATTGCCAAATCGTATTACCCCTTGTTCTTCATCAAGAACATAATGGCGGTCAGCTGAACCTGAGGCAGCAAAGTCTTCAACTAGCTGCCAATCTTGCCACACCACTTCCCCAGTAACATTTGATTTCTTCCCTATTTGTAACTTTAGACCAGCACCCAATAGAGGACTGACTGGTAATTTAAATGACTGTTCAGGTAAGCCATTGCTCTGACCTAACCAGCGTTGTTCTTGAAATTCTGGCAAATATGAAATTACCCGGATATTATTTTCACCCGATGGAGGAATCATTCCCTGTTCCCCATTACCGAACTTTATTATCATCTCCCGGTGTTCACTTAGCTTAAGACAAAAGACTGGCTCCCCGGCTTTACCTTGAGAAATATCCTTAATTTCCTTCCAAAAAATCCAATCACCATTTTGATCTCTTACCTGTACCTGATTAAGTCCATATATAGCAACACTGCTGGAAACCTTAAACTGCATTTCTTTGGTACCGGTGCTGGAAAACTCATGTATTTCACTTAGTGTAGACTGTTGTAAAACCGATACGGTATTAAGACAAATGTCCTCCAATCGATGGGGGAGCTCATATACATCATCTTGCAAAAAGCAGGCTATCCAAAAACGGTCACGATCCAAGACTGGACTAAACCTGGTTGCTTCCATAGGATATGGAATAATAAACTTAATAGCTCCACTACAGGTAAAATGAATGCTCTCATCACGCACTATTTCCAGAGGTATCCAGCCGCTATCCCCATTATCCTTTTTACCGTAATATTTCCATAAAACCCGGGCAGGGGGGATCATTTCATTGTCATTATTCAGTGGGCCAGGTTTAACCGTATAATCTTCAAATAGGTGCAAAAACAGAGATAGTTCTATTTTACACGGTAATTTTTCGCTTAACCCTATCATCAATTTATTACCCTTTTTGGCTTCCTGACCAAACGCATAGTAGGAAAGACCACGCGTTTCATTAAAGGATGTAAAATCCCGGTAATCTTCACCAGAACAAACCAATATTTTTTCAATCTGAGCCGGAACAAGAAATAAGGGTTCAACCGTTTCAAATAATTGATCACCAGCCGCGAGCTTACTAGCCGCAGGAAGAATAAGCATTTTTTCTACATTACTAAAGGTAACATCTGTTCTGGCAGGGATTGCATTTTTTAATTTTGTCCCCAGAAGCTTAAGAAACATTAATTTATTTTTATATGTAATCTGGTTAAGGTAAAATTGTTGCATCTCCGTTAACCAGGCTAATAATTCAATCAAAGTAATACCTGGGTCGTGATAGTTCTCGTCAGTCCACCCGGCAAATAACTGGGGTATCATTTTCCTGGCATCTTCTACTATCATCTGAAAATTCTGGTCATCTAGTTCGGGTAAAGGCAACATCTTTAGCCTACCTCCTGATAACTTAGTTCTGGGCTTTTACCTTAACCTGGTGCCTGCCATTTATTATAAAACCATGTGCTAAGGTACTAATTAGGTTAGGATCTATCTCAATTCTCTCTTCATTAACCAGCTTATGAACAGTCATTGATACATTCTCTACATAGTTAACCCCGTTGATAGTTTTTAATAAAGTATATAGTATAGAAATATGGGGGTATTCCCCGATATCCCATCCCTGGTTGTTATAGTTATCATATAATTCTGGCTGCAAAAACTGTTTAATTTTTTTACGGGCCTCGGTTTCAACAACAACCATATCATCTATACTATCAATTACTAGTAAGGCAGTAATCCCTATCTCAAGATACAATGGTTCTATAACCTCCAGCTTACCTGGAAATAAAAGATTGCCACTTGTCCTTTGGTAGATATACCTTTCCACATCTTGCTTGAGAGCCGGAAAAGTTAATGACGCCTTTCTCCCGCCGCGAGGTAATATAACCAAAGTTATACAACCGCTTTCTTTTTCACCACGCCCGTTAGTATTTGACAAACATTTCACCCGGGCAACATTTCTCGAAACCTCACGGGCCATAGTTTCGAAATCTTCAATAGTAACCGCCCTTCCATGGTGCTTCAGAGAATACGGTCCTCTACTCAGTGCTTCTTTAAAGCTTTCCTTATCACACCCGCCACAGGCCGCTTCGGGATTAAAAACCTTGTCAATAAAAGGTAATGGGTTACGCAGGCGGTTAATCTCGCGAGGGCCGACGTTTCCTTTACTACCACCACCTATCCAATACTTTATTTCAATATTTTTAATATCAGATCGAGGTGGAATTTTCCCATGTTGATTATCCCCAAAACGCACTTCTCCGGTAGAGGTATCGATAGTATAATGACGGTCCCCTGACTCGGATAGGCCAAGGTCTTCAACCCTTTTCCATTTAATCCATAGTTTTGTTGTATTCCCCCATTGATCGCGTTCATCACGCAGGTCAAATTCTTTATTATGCAGTAATTCTTCTTTTTCACTTTCACTAAGCAGAGCCGATTCCTCCACCCATACTTCCTCCCGAACAACCGGAATACGAGGTAGACTGTAGCTAAAATTAGCTTCTCCGCTGGCGTTATTCAGTGTCTCACTATAAGCACTTTCTTGTTGAATTACCTTGGTAGTATTCATAAATAAACCTTTAGCTACTGGTGGAGGAAGACGATTATTGCTGCGATCAAACTTACTATCATAATTAACTACTCTAACCCAATAGAGCTTTTTCCCAAACACCAACTTTCGGGTAAAATCAGAAGGTCCGCCAAATACAAGCAATCCACTACTACTAAGGTTATTGGTCTGATCGAACACATCCAACCTAGACCACTCGCTCTCACCCTGATTTTGTCTGGTATACTCCCACTTCAGCCCCGGGGCATCGTTAGGATCATATCTTTGCTCACGCAGAGATAGAAACAAGCTTATCGGTCCCCTGGTAGGAGGTTGCTCAAATCCTAAATAGGTTGCGGGATAGCTTAAACTTAAATCAACTAGCGGATGGGCTATAACATCTTTCCCGGTAAGCTCCTTACTATAGTCATAATATTCCAGGTTGTTTAGACTAAGGCAAGAATCAGGCTCCAGACTATCATTACTATATTCATAACTTATTTTAAAACCGGTAAGTTTGGGCGTATGATAAACTCCGTTAGGAGCATACATATTCTGAATACTAAGTACCCTTGCTCTAATCCAGTAATTCATCTGATCGTTAATTATGTATGTCTTCATATCATCCGGACATTGAAATTTGATAGTTATTGGCCGCTCTGCTACATGAAGAAATACATCTTCGTACTGAGAGCCATTAAATAATTTTGCCCAGCCACTACCGCTCCAGTATTCCCACACCACTCTTAAGATAAGAAGATTAGGTCGTTCGGGTTCTTCTAAATCTGACTTTTTCATTATCATTTTCCATTCAATTTCATGGGTATTATCATTACTCATTATATGTGGTTCATGTTTAAGCTTAAAGGATATCGTAATCATAGCCCTTTTTTTGGAAAATACCTCTTGGCTGGCTAGGTAAAATGTATCGTAAAGACTGAAAAATTCACCAAAAGGATAACAATCTACCGGATCTAAAGGAATATCATTATAGAACAAAGCATCAGGTACAAGCCCTGTTTCTGCATCTTCAACAAGACTGGCAGCCCTCATCCTAATCTCATCAAATTCGACATCTCTTAAGACCTTAATCCTCCCTGGTTTCACCCGGCAGCAAAGCCAGCGGTTTTTAACTCCATTTATTTCACTATAATCTATCTGACCAGATTGTTCCTTTTTTAAAATGATACGATTAGAGCTTACTGAAACTCCGCTAAAAGCCTGCCAATTATCGCCGATTTGATATAACCATTCAGTGTTTGAGGGGTTTGCCAGCAACTCGCAATCAATCTTCTCTTTATACTGCCGACGGTTATTTTTTATTTCCACTTCCAGAAGAGCCTTACTCTTGATATTGAGAAGATCAGGTTCCCCCAGGAAAAAGCAATGTTCCTGTAAATTGTCACCGGCAAAGCAATCCAGCAAGGCAACCTCCTGATTAGGGTAGTTAGGATTATTAACTAGAGCTTCAGCCGGTATTTCGGCTATCCGGTCATGTTTTCCACTGCTAGTATAGATTGCGACTGGGGTTGCAGAAGTAACCAGAAGGTTATTGGTAGTCTCAAAAACTACTTCTTCTCCTTCTGATGAATTTGCTACTGCCTGTGTACCTTTCGGTATTAAAACTGATTCACCATCAATCGAACTTAAACTAAATGTTAAATAGGCGAAAGCTGAACACGCCGGCAAAAGGCTGATATTCATCATATTTAAAAATGCTGCCAGGTTTCTTTGCGGAACCTGGTTAAACCTCTTGATTGTACCGGCAAACATACGTGTAAAAATCAAAAACAAAGCTGTACCAGCATCCGGATCTTCCGGGGAAAATCTCCATTCCGGGGTATAAAAAGGCAGCATTGCTTTTAATTGCTCGGTTAATTCTCTAGTATCCCGTGGATCCAAGGGTGGTAGCATATTCTCCCTCCGTATCGGCAAAATCCCCGCAGAAAACATGTTGATAGAACTATACTAGACTTAACTAGTTCCTTCATTAATATAAAAGGGGTAAACCAAGTTATAAAGATTATTAGTTGACCTGACTGTATAACTTATATTTATCCATAATTGCTCGAGATTCGATTTGTCACTTTGTACCTGTACTTCAACTTTACCTACCCTAGGTTCCCAGCCCGTTATGGCACTTTTTAGATCAGATTCCAGCACTCCCAGTGTAGTGGGATCAGTTAAGCCAAAAACAAAATCATTTAGGCGGCTGCCAAAGCTAGGCCGCATAACCCTTTCACCCTTATACGTTTTAATAATAATTCGGATAGCCTCAGCGATATCATCTTCACCTTCCGACATCATTATTCTTCCGGTTACCAGGTCAACTTGAACCGGGAATTTCCAACCTCTGCCCAAAAAACTGCTCATCGGGAACCTCCCTTTTTACTGACGAACCTCTATTGATAATATAATTGAAAAATTAATGACTATTGTAATTGCACCCCCAAGGGGGCGCGGAACATTATTAATTTAACTAGTTTATCTTTACCATGCTGCCGTTTATATTCATCATAGCCCCTGCCTTTAAGTTCATTGTAGCATTGGCTTTTATGTTCATTGTACTGGTAGCCTCAATATCAATCTGGTTAGCTTTTATTTTTAATGATTTACCAGGTGCGCTAAGTGTTATTCCCCCATTGCTGTCGACTTCAATATTGCATGACTGGGCTTTAATAGTTACTTTGCTATTAGCCTGCAGGGTTATACTATTAGCTTGGGTATCTATAGTAAGGGTATTTTTAGCGTTATCATCTGTAAGCTCAATCTTATTTTTCTCATCATCCAAAAGGATCTTTTTCCCTTTGGGAGTATGAATCTCCAGTTTTTCTTTGTTCTGTTCATCATTAAAAATAATTTCATGCCCGCCACGTGATTTTATTTTGCGAATATTGACTTTCCCATTATTATAAGGGTTATCCTCAGGCGGCTTATCGTTGGGGTTCCATAATGACCCAATAATTATAGGTTCCTCCACATTACCATGATGAAAAGCCAGCAGAACCTCGTCATTTACTTCTGGTAGAAAGTAGGCCCCTCTTTGTGGCCCAGCTGCAAAACTAGCCACACGAATCCAATCACTTTCCTGTTCGGTTTCCCGTAAAACAAACTTGACTTTTACCCGTCCCAGCTTCTCCGGGTCATTAACGTTGGTTACGATTCCCACTGCTACACCGTCTATTTTCTTACTACGATTTTCGTTAGGAATCTGTAGAGAGTATACTACGTTCAAATAGCGTTCCCTCCTAATATTAAAGTTGTTGTGTAACCTGAATCGTCTATGTTATGACAAGCCGATGTTATGTAATAGACTTTATTAAGTTTAGGCCCTAATCCAGCTAACTCTACATATTTCCCCGCCATGATTTCGGGAATACCCTGGCAAGTTGCTTCGCCTGTTACCAGGTTCATAGCACTTTTGTTTTGAATTGCATTAGCCTCAATGTCGGCCTGTTGTTGAGTTTTGGCTTCAGATGCATAATTTTCCTCTACATTGCCCAACATTTTTTCCAATATGGTTTTACCATCCTGGCCTGAATCAATCTTACTAATACTCTCAGCTTTCCCCACCAGCGCTTTTTTGGTTTTGGGATCCCAACTTCGGACTTTTACCTCGCCCAACTGATCAGTCAGATCATCTTCTTTATACAAGCTCAATATATTTTGCCCCCAAGTTAAAGTAATGATTGGAGTTTTATCCTGGTGAGGTTTACGGAAATATACTTCCTTACCACTAACAAAAAACTCATATCCATTTCTGCCTGCCAGCCACAGCAAAAATCGGTAATCAGTTATACCTACCTGCTGGATCAAATCATGTTCAACTGAAGTATTATCTACTATAGCCTTAAGCCCGGCAGCTGATATTACCTGTTTGGCCGCATCGCTATCCTTAACCTTGGAAAACACCCTGGATTTTATACCTTTCATCAGTTTAAATGAATAATCCAAACCTGAAACTACTATATCGGTCTGTTCTGAAGGTGTTAGCTCATAGCGTACTGATGTTATATAACCCCAGAAAACGGTTTCCAGAACATCGGCATATCCCAGGTCAATTTGTATATTTTTACCTATAGTGAGGTAGTTGTCTAACCATTTGAATTCCTTTTTAACAGGATCAAAGGCATTACTTACACTAAAACTAAAAGAATCAGCCTTATCCAAGCTGGTATCAACTTTCACACTGGTAATAACCATATCTTCCCTAGTAATATCAGTACCCTCAATCATAATATTAAAACTGGGTGCAGTGAAATAACGATACTTTTTGGCGAAATAATCAAATTCCATATTATTATCACTCCAGCGGGGGGATAACTAATTTACTCCCAGCCTCAACCAATCTAGGGTTGTTAATGCCATTAGCTTTAGCTATTTCACGCCAACGACCTGGATCTTCATATTCACGTGCTGCCAGCATCCACAATTGTTCACCCTGTTTTAGTATTCTTTGCTTGGTACGATCGGAAGACTGACGAGGGATTTCCTGTAACTGCTCACTTACTGTTTGCCATGAACGCATGGTCACATTTAGGATAGCCCTCACTGGTTTCCCTGAATCAAGAAACATGGTAAAACGCTGGGTTATCTTTTCCATAAAACCCCTGAATACCACTGAACCCCATATAAACCTACATATTGGTGGGATATGGGTGTCACTTTCAACGTCAAGTAAAGCATATATTCGTTTAGTATGTTCCCTCACATCAGTCTGAGTTTCAAAGGTATCAAAAAAAAGTTCCATGGAAAGTGTACTAGCTTCCCCACTTATAAACTGAGCAACTGGTGCCGATAAACCCGGCATAGTATTATAGGCATATTTATTTTCTTTTCCTATGCTATATTCACTAGGGTTAAATAAAACTTCAATACTTTCATTAGTGCTTTCAATTTCAATAACGGCTTTCTTAAGCGGCATTATTTTATTCCCCCTATACCTGGTTTATATACCCCGGCGCTGTCGTTCAACCTTCAGCCGCTGTTGTATTTCCCGATAGACACGATCAGTAATCTTTTTAATATCATTAGCCTTAAGTTCAGCATTTTTTAGTCCGGCTAATTGCATTTTAACATCTGTATTTATGGAAGCATTCTGTAAATTATCAAAAACGCTGTTTCGGCTTTTACTTGATAATGATTCCTTGCGAAAAGCTAAATCGGCTCCACGGGCTGAAGACCAATATGATTCAAACCGCTTTTCGTTAGCCGGTTTTAATTCTCTATACTTTATTAAACTAGACTGCCAATTATTAATGGCATAAGTATTGCTTTCTCCCGAGATTTTGGACCGGGTTA
>JBMNOV010000031.1:0-23103 GCA_050943255.1 Syntrophomonadaceae bacterium | reverse complement strand
CCATGGCTAATCGATTATTACGGCTTTTTATTCTAGCAGGGGTAGGATTCCTAAGATTACCAGGGTTTATCGCCGCCACAGTTTTTGGGGTTTTACTGCTGGCTTTTACCAAATCATTTGGGGTACCTTATCTATGGCCATTAATTCCTTTTAATTACCGAGCTATGAAAAGTATTCTGGTACGCTCACCAGTACCAGTACAGCATATCCGGCCAGAAATTTTACAACCACTGGATATAACACCACAGCCAGGTCCTGCATTTAAGAGGAATAGAAAAAAATGATCAAAACAATTTAAACGTTAATTACTTTAAATGACATAAAGCAAGAAAAGCTTTGTTCTATCAAAGGTTTTCCTGCTTTATCCTATAATGTCGTTTTTGCTTGTAAACTATGTTTTTATCTTATTACCAAAAAATAGCCTAACATTTTGCCAACAAGCTCGTATACTGTTTTTGCCCCTCTATAAAGGCTTTAAGGTTTTCTTCTAGGGCTTTGGCAGGAACTAATTCATGAATGGCTTTATTAATTTCATCTGACGGTAATCCAATAGCAGCTGCTAGTACCCCTACCAGTACAACATTAGCAGCCCGTACATCACCACATGCAACTGCTATATTACTGGCATCTACCACCAAGCTACGTTTTATTACATCAGCTATGCGCTGTTGAATATCCTGAGGATATTTCATTTTGCCGCTCATAACTGGCAGAGGATCAACTTGTTCATTATTTATGATAACCATTCCCTCAGGTTTCAGGTAGTCTAACCACCGAGCAGCTTCCAATTTTTCGAATGCTAATAAGATATCAGCATCACCTTTTGCTATTATTGGCGAGTAAACCTTTTCCCCATATCTCACTTGGGTAACTACACTTCCACCACGCTGAGCCATACCATGTATCTCTGATACCTTAACATCATATCCCATTTGCACGGCTACCTGAGCTAATATCCGGCTGGTTAGTACTGTACCTTGTCCGCCAACACCAACTATAAGAATATTCATTACTTTACCTGTCATAACTCTAAACCTCCATTATTTTAATAGCGTCGAAGGCACAAACCTGAGCACACAGGCCGCAATTTACACAGGTATTAGGATTAATTACTGCCAATTTTTTATCCTCATTATAATAAATACCTGTACAGCCTATTTTAATGCAAAGTTTACAACCTTTACAAAGTTCATTGTCAATGACAGTTTTTTGGTCAAGCGGCGGTTTTTGAAGTAAAGCACAAGGCCGCCGGGCTATTATTACTGAAGGCTCACGACGCTGTAGCTCCTCTTCCAGAGCCTGTTGTAATTCATTCAGGTGTAAAGGATCTACTACCCGAACATTCTTTACACCTACTGCTTTCACCAGTGCCTCAAGATCTAATTTAACTGTAGGTTCTTTTTTAATAGTAACCCCAGTAGCAGGGTGATCCTGGTGACCAGTCATTGCAGTTGTACTATTATCTAGTATTAATACAGTTGCAGTACCTTGATTATATACTATATCAATTAGGGGAGTAATTCCGGAATGGACAAAAGTAGAATCACCTATAACCGCTACTACCTTATTTGCATATTCACTACCCCGAGCTTTTTCCATCCCCATAGCCATCCCGATACTGGCTCCCATGCATATACATGCATCGATACCATCAAGGGGATTTAAGGCTCCTAAGGTATAACAGCCGATATCCCCCATCACATTTAAACGCATTTTCTTTAAGGTATAGAAAACTCCACGATGAGGGCACCCCGGACAGAAAAGTGGAGGCCGGGCTGGTATGTCTTTATCCAGACCAAAACTTTGGCTAATAGTCTTATTGCCCAGCACTTCCGCAATATATTCAGGGCTATATTCTCCTAATAGGCTAAAAATCTCCTTACCTTCGGCAGCGATTCCCCATGATTTAACCTGTTCCTCAATTACGGGTTCCAGCTCTTCAATGATTACTAGTCGTTCAACCCCCGAAGCAAATTCTTTGATTAGGCTATTCGGGAGAGGGTTGATCATACCTAGCTTCAATACTGATATATCGGGCATAGACTCTTTAACGTATTGATAACATACACCACTGGTTATAACCCCTAGTCTACGGTCGCCCCATTCAATCCGATTTAATTCAGTGCTATTGGAATACTCCCTAAGGCGTAATAATCTATTTTCTAGATCTTTATGCCGTCCCTTAGCAAACCCGGGTAACATAACATATTTAGCTGCATCCTTTTTATAATCCTTAACTCCAACTCCTTTATATTCTCCTTCTTCCACCAAAGTCTGGGAATGAGCCAAGCGTGTTGTAATACGTAACATAACTGGGATATCAAATTGTTCACTAATATCAAATGCCAACCGAGTAAAATCCTTGGCCTCTTGGCTATCAGAGGGTTCTATTACCGGCATTTTGGCAAAACGTCCATATCCCCGGTTATCTTGTTCGTTCTGTGATGAATGCATACCCGGATCATCGGCAGACACTATAACGAGGCCTCCATTAACGCCGGTATAGGCGAAAGTGTATAATGGATCAGCAGCCACATTAACCCCAACATGTTTCATAGCTACAAGGGTTCGAGCTCCACCGATCGAAGCACCTATTGCAACCTCCATGGCAACTTTTTCATTGGGAGCCCACTCTGCGTATATACCGGGATAATTGGCAATACTAGTTACTATTTCCGTACTAGGTGTACCAGGATAGGCGGTAGCAACCGTAACACCGGCTTCAAATGCTCCCCTGGCAATTGCGTCATTGCCTATCATAAGTTTTTTCATATTTTGTTCTCCCCTGCCCCTCTTTTATAAACATAAAAAACCTTCCATCCTTATGGAGATGAAAGGCTGCACACCCAAGTATAACCTGTAAGTCATCGTCCACACTAAAATGATGTCTAAAAAATAATAGCACATAATTAGTAATTATGTAAACGACCACTGGTAGTTCCCATTTAAGGTTATATTTAAGTTACTTGTAGCTATTGTACCAAGAACCTATACTATCACTGATTAAACGTGCTATATGGTAAACTGGTACCAAACTACCATAATTAGCTCTTATCAACTTATATTTATCATCATGGCTAGCTACTATACCCGTAATATAGAAGTGCCCTACCGGCTGAAGCCTCTTGCCCATTGCTTTACCTGGATACAAAGATCCCTGAAAAAGTTTTATCATTCCTAGTTCTTCATTAGATCCTAAAGAGGCATCAATAGCAATTTGTATGTTACCAGGATGTTTATTGTTAATAACCTTCATGCGCTTATTTAGATTCTTAGCATTTAATGGGTCATCAAGAGTTCCATAAGCCAGTAATGTCTTACACTTTTCTTTTATCATACTACCAACTAAAGGTCCGAGACAATCAAGTATGTGGTGTTCCGATCCAATACCAAGAAAGATTGGTTCTTTAAATAGCGAATCATCCAAAATATTTCTTAGGTGGTATTCTAAATCGTTTCCTGTCTTCGCACTAGAATAATGCCCCTTAAATAGCAGCATTTATCAAAATCTAAACCTCCAGAATGTTTCTTAACTCCTTTGCAAATCGGCTATTCTGCTCCTGGGTTCCTACTGTGATGCGGATGAAGGTAGGGTAATCAAAAATATCACCTGTCCGAATTATAATTCCCTTTTTAAGAAGTTGTTGGAATACTTCTTTACTATCTTTGCCGGTATCTACAAATATAAAATTAGTTTCGCTAGGAATATATGAAAGCTGCATTTTTTCAAACTCATTATATAAAAAATCCTTCCCCAACTGGTTAATTTTTTTGCTCTCTTGCAGGTGTTCTTTATCATCCAACGCGGCAGTAGCTGCAACCTGTGCCAACATATTAACATTAAAAGGTTCGGTAACGCTTTCTACAGCTGCCGCTATTTCCGGTGTAGTTATCCCATATCCTATCCGTAATGCAGCTAGCCCATATATCTTAGAAAAGGTGCGAAGGACTATAGCATTGCGCCCTGTGCGAACATACTTTAGGCCACTGGTATATGAATCATTCATTACATATTCAGCATAGGCTTCATCAAATACAACTAATATATCTTCTGGTACCTGTGCCATAAATGTATCGATCTCATTTCCAGTAACAGTTGTTCCAGTAGGATTGTTGGGATTACAGATATATATAATTTTAGTTTGGGGAGTAACCGCCGTCAGCATAGCGTTAAGGTCATGCCGAAAGTTTTGTAAGGGAATTTTTACGGATTTTGCTCCCATTATAGTAGCTGTAAAATCATACTCGGAAAAAGAAGGATAAGCATAGATAATCTCATCTCCAGCATTAAGAAAAGTTTCAGCTAACAATTTTAAGAGTTCATCAGAACCATTACCTATGATAATTCCCTGGGTGTCAAAATCCAGTAATCGGGCCAGTTTTTGTTTAAGATAATAGCAATTAGCATCTGGATATATATGCAATTGATCAAGAATTTGGCTAACCGCTTTCATCGCTCGAGGTGAAGGTCCCAGTGGGTTTTCATTTGAAGCCATTTTTATTATATTATCAATACCTAGCTCTCTTTGAACTTCCTCAACTGGTTTTCCCGGCACATAAGGCTTCAGATTGAATATTTCGCTGCGAGCTCTTCTTTTTACAAAATCAGACATAATTTTTAAAACCTCCTAATTATTTCTAAACCTACCTGGGATTGTTGCATAACATATTTTTTATGAATATAGGGAGCGTAAAAGCACTAGCATGTATCTTTCTATTGTAATATTTTAAATCATTAGGGATAATGTTGTCATCTTTAGCTTTACTGGGATCATACCTTTTACTGCCTATTGTAAATGACCAGGGGCCTGATACATATGTAGGGATAAAGGCTTGATAAACTTTAGTAATAGGAAAGATTGAGGATATATTCCGATATATTGAAGTAAAAACATCTTGGTAAAATAACGGTGATTCTGACTGTACTACCATCATTCCGTCATGATTTAAGCAATTATAAATATCGTTGTAAAAACCTCGAGTAAATAATTGTTGGGCTGGTCCTATTGGGTCAGAAGAATCCACAATAACCAAGTCGTATTTTTGAGGAGGTTTTTTTACATATTCTATACCATCAGCAAAGTATAAATTAAGCCGGGGGTCATCAAAGGAAACTGCAATTGTTGGTAAATATTTTTTGCTATTTTCTACCACCCGGGCATCGATTTCTACCATATCAACTCTTTCCAGGCATTCATGCTTACAAGCCTCTCGAAGGGTACCCCCATCCCCACCGCCTATTATCAATACGTTTTTCGGTCCAGGATGAGAGCACATAGCAACGTGAACAATCATCTCATGGTAAATAAATTCATCTTTTTCGCTTACCTGCAAGGCATCATCTAAAATAAGGGCTTTCCCCCATTGCCATGTATCAATTACTAACAACTTCTGATACGGAGTCTTTTCGCTGTGTAATATTTTATTTATCTTCCATTTTACTTCATATCCTTCAGTATTTTTCTCACTAAACCAGCATTCACCCACAAAATACCTCCTTATAATAAACCGTACATTTTACTGTCTTGCTTCTAGTAATTCTTCAATTGTCCGTATACATAAATCCAATGATTCCTGATCATTAAGTTTTGTGGCAATCAGAGTGGCCTTAATTATTTCATCAATTTCACTGCCATTGTTAGTTTTATACCATTTTCTCAATGCTGTGATAAGTTCAGGCTTGGCCTTGTTAACGAATACCAGATCTAGCAATGTTAATAAAAATCCCATTTCCATAGAATTTATTCGGTTTCTAAAACCTAGATCAGCTATAAGGCTAACGCTTTCATCATAAACTTTATTTCTTTTATCTCTAAAGGGCATTATGGGCTAATCCTTTCCGCATCCTTCATAATTTGTTTTTGCAAATCGAAGACAACAGGTATGCGTACACCACTACGACCATCCCTATTTTTTTCTATAATTAGATAATAATTAGGATTAAGATATTTTTTTATTTCTTCGTCTAATTCAAAATCTTCTTTAGGTATAGGAGTCAGTTTTAACATTAAATCACATTCGTTTTTCATACGTCTGGCTCCCTGTAAAGTACCATCAACATTTAATTGCACCAAGCACATTACTGCTATTTTGAGATTTTGAGCAAGCATCTTTTGGGTTTTTACAATCTGTTCTAATATTTGCCATTCAGAAAGGCGGGGGTCATATTTATCCATTCGCCCTATATAATCAATAATCATCATCTCAATATTTTTCTGAGCCTTAAACTTTCTGGCTATCGATACAGTCTTTTCAGGTGTAAGGTTAGGGCAAGGATAAGAATAGAATCCACTATCCCGTAAGCGGGAATAAGCATTAAGAATTAGAGATAATTCGGTTTCAGTAATACTCCCTGAACGAATACGATCATGTTCTATTGATGATAATATAGAACCCCATCTAAGTGCAATTTGTTCTCGACTCATTTCAGTATTTAAATAAAGCAAATTTTTTTTACTATCTACTGCAATAGCTTTGGCTGTATGTAAAGCAAAGGCTGTCTTCCCATGTCCTGTCTGGGCACCTAATATAATTAAATCACCAGGTTTGTAACCTAAAGTGACATGGTTTAAATTGTCAAACCCTGTAGATAAACCATCTAGAGGTATTACCCCATTATTAACTTCACTTATACTCTTATACCTAAGAAAACGGCGCTCTACTTCATCATAACCTAGATTAGCTAATTGATCCGGGCTATCTACATGATCATCTATTTCCAGAGCAGTTAAATTAGTTAGCTTTTCTTCAGCTGACATCAATATTTGTTCAACATCACTGCCCTTTTGCTTTAATAAAATTTCGTAGCTAGTATTAAGGAAATCAACAAACTTACGTAAACGTGACTTATCCTTGATTCTTTGAATCCAGTATTTAATATTTTGCTCATCAATATACTGCTCAGCAATATACTTTAATTCCTCAATATCACGGGGATTAATGAATAAACCTAACGTATGTCCTTCCTTTAATACTTCCACCAGAGTTGGACGTACTTCCCTTAGATATAGCCCATGACATAGTTCGAATATCAAAGCGTTACGAGGAGAATAAAATTCATCTACAGATAGTAGATTATAAGCCTCGATGCAGGCATCTTCGGAATGTATAATGGCTGATAATACACGTTGTTCACTCTCTAAATCAAAAAGATAATCCTCTGGCAAATCAGTAAACATTGAAAAAGCACCATCCCAAAATCAAAACGGGGTACTTGTCCCCGTTATTATTATACCTTACTCTTTATTTCTTCCAACCTCACTGGTGGAACATATATCTCATATTCTGAAGAACTATCCTTTTTTTTCTTAACCTCTGCATTTGCGTTACGATTATTTTTATTTTTTTGCTTAAATTCTTGTAATTCCCTTTCAGCATCTTCTACTTGACGAATCTCTTTACTCATCCAGTTATTTAGAACACTATCAATATATTCAAGACCACCGTTTCTGGTACGCTGGCACATGATCTCGCCCGCTTTCATAATCATGACATGACTAAACCCCCAGTCATAACGCCATTTATAATAAACCTGCCGGCGGGCAATAGCACTCATATCTATACCAGTATGACTACCAAACTCTAATACATCAGGATCAAATTGATTTAATCTTACGGCAGTAAACTTTTCATTATCGACATTTCTTTTAAAATACATTTCTAAACCATCAACAGTACTAATAGCATACTCTTTTAGATCATGAGCTATTTTACTAATATTACGTACATTATAAATTTTACGTTCAAAACACAACTCAAGCATGCATAATAAAAATTCCGGTGTAAAACCTAGTTCGTCTAACCATTTATGTAGTTCATTAGACATTTTAACACTCATTAGATTACCGGTTTTCTTAGAAATAAAATCAGCTACCTTTTTATACGCTACATTTTGATTACAAGAAACAATATTTAACCTTTTAGCTTTTTCTTCCTCTAGCTGTAATTCTAACTGAACTATACGTTCACGGTATTCATCTAGCAAATGTTCGGTCTGCTCCGAATTTGCTTCATGACTACTATTATGTGATTCTAAAATAGGATGATCCCGATTTACCATCATTTCTAACTTTTCTATTAATGGTTCTAGATTAATTATTCTGTCTGCAAGTTGGCCATTCCCCTTTTCTATACTAATTACACCTAGCTGCTCCATATGGTTTAATTTGCGGGATATTTTTTGTTTGCTTATTACGGGACATATTTGCAGAACTTGTCCAACCGTAATCCCTTTATTATACAGGGGGCGGGATTGTTCTAAGGTATAAAATAGGGCCGTGAATATTCCAATATCCTCAATATCTAAATCGAGCTCCTGGGCGTAATTAAAAATTATTCCAGGAATACAGGCAAAGCTCCAACGGTACATTTCAAGCCAAACCAGTTTATCTTGCATTTTGTTACCATCCTCCAGGGTATAACGTAAATGCATTATAACACTTGCATTCCCCTACAAACAAGGAATGAAAATTCAAGTTATATAATAAAACCCCTCATAAAAGTCCTATAAATAACAAACAGGAATGGGGAAATGCTAACCAATATTAAATATAATACTTGACTATTTTTATCTTCGTAAAATTTGGCAAACATAGCACTATCCAAAATGTTGGTTTTGGTTTTAATTAATGAAAATCATATCCCGAATTGTACTTATAATGCCATATCTCCCATTTTAAACAAAAAGCGAAGGATCTTTCCTTCATATGGGAAACAAATAAGATTCTTCGCTTCATAAAAATAAACGCAAATCTATTATTACTATACAATAGCTGATATCCGTTGTAATAACTCAATAATTTTATCGTAATTACCCTGACTCCAATTATTTTGAAACATTTCATTAATCTTTAAGCTTGTTTGCAAGTACATTTGTTCGGCCTGTATTGCCTGAGTAATATTAGGACTCATAATATTAAGATTCGGATGTACTTCTAGGTTAGTTTCTAGTTCGAATTCCTCTTGCCATTCAGGGATGTAAACTGGTATATTAAGTTCTTGTTTAATAATTGAGGCCAACTCTAATTGAGAATCTTCTTCACCATGTACTACAAATACAGCGCGTGGTTTTACTACAAAATTTTTCACCCATTGAATCAAGCCTGCTTGATCAGCATGACCTGAGTAAGCTTCAATTCTTCTTATATCAGCTTTTACTGCCACTTTTTCACCATGAATAGTAACCGTTTCTTCACCATCTAAAATCCTTCGACCCAATGTACCTACTGCTTGATAACCGACAAACAATACGGTAGATTCAGGACGCCATAGATTATGTTTCAAGTGGTGCTTGATTCTTCCTGCATCACACATACCGCTAGCTGAGATGATAATAGTTTTACCATGAACTTGGTTTAATTCGATTGAGTCTTCGGTACTACGTGAATATTTTAAGTTAATAAAATGTAGGGGATCGTTATTTTCAATAAATTCCCGGGTACTATCATCATACCAGTTAGGATGCTTAATAAATATTTCGGTTGCAGTTATAGCTAATGGACTATCAATATATATATCAATATCTGGATCAAGCTTTCCTTCGTATCCTAAAAGGATTAAATCATGAAGTAAATCCTGGGTACGCTCTACAGCAAATGCCGGGATAATGAGATTTCCGCCCTTTTCCATAGTTTCATTAATAATCTGCAAAAATTCCTCTGCACGACTGGGAGGATCATCATGAAGACGATTACCATAAGTTGATTCTATAATTAAATAATCAGCACTTTCTATAATAGTAGGATCCTTGACAATAGGTTGCTTATAATTACCTAAATCACCACTAAAAACAAATTTAGTTTTTTGGTTATCTTCCTCAACCCAGAGTTCAATGATTGTAGCCCCTAAGATATGGCCGGCATTTCTTAATCTAACTTCTATACCAGAACCCAGATTTATAATTTCATCCATATTTAAATTCCGGAACTGAGAAAGACAGTGTAGGGCATCTTCTGCTGTATAAATTGGTTCCAATTCTTTTTTACCTGATCTTCTTAATTTGCGATTTTTACGTTCCACTTCAGATTCCTGTATATGTCCAGAATCAGGTAACATAACACGGCAAAGCTCTTCCGTAACTCCGCTGCAATATATAGGACCTGTAAAACCTTTGTTGCAAAGCTTAGGTATTAGCCCGCTATGGTCAATATGGGCATGGGTTAAGATGATAAAATCAATAGTAGCGGGGTCTACAGGAAAGTCATGGTAGTTCCGTTCATTTAATGTTTTGGAACCTTGAAAAAGCCCGCAATCTATAGCAAAACGGGCTTTATTCGTTTCCAGGACAAAGAAAGATCCAGTAACCGTTTTGGCAGCTCCAAGAAAACTTATCTTCATATATTACACCGCTTTCTAGAATTATATTAATATAATTATACTGCAATTACATTACGTCCGTCCTTATTTTTAGCCAATCTATTATATTCCTGATAAAAGTTTAAAACTTCAAATCGTAAGAGATCCTGGTTATTGCTTTTTATTGCTCTATCTAAGCTAGAAAAACTATTACGGGCAAATGCAGTTACCATCTCATTACTGTCCAAATCTTCTACTAATTCGCAATATTTACAATGTACTTGTTCAAAAATAGAATAATATAATTCTTTAATCTGATATATTCTTTTCCCTATTTGTTCTACATTTACCTCTTCTTTTTCAATGAGATGGATAAGACTGTGAAACAAGTTGTGCAATAGCTTGTTTTGGAAAACAGATGTTACTACTTCTCTCTTGTATTGTTTACATAAAAGATAGCGGTTATAGTCTTTGAGTTCCCTCTTATAAGCAGGTGTTAGTATCTGGAAGGCGTTAAGGAGTTCAATTTCGCTAGCTGTTATATCTCCAGGCATGGAAAAACCTCCTTTTATAATTTGTATGATAAAAAGAGGTTTCAACTTAACAGACTCAAATCCTTCAAATATTTATCGCATTATTCATGCCTAATCCTATGTCATTCGATAAAATTCTTCATTGCCATGGTAAACTATTCCTTTATATGTCGATATAGGAAGCTGCCTATCTTATCAATAGCTTCTTCAATATTATTTATACTAGCAGCATAACAACATCTGATGTAACCTTCACCACTTTTTCCGAATGCATTACCGGGGACTACAGCTACTTTTTCTTCTATTAATAGTTTTTCACAAAAGTCCTCACTTTCCATACCACTACTGCTAATCGATGGAAAACAGTAAAAAGCTCCTTTAGGTTCAAAACAAGTTAGTCCAACCTGCCTAAATCCATTTAACATAAGTTTGCGGCGATAGTTGTAGTTGTCAACCATTTTTCTCATCTCTGCTTGACCATGACGTAAGGCTTCTATAGCTGCCATTTGAGCCATAATAGGAGCACACATTATCGTGTATTGATGTATCTTGTTCATAGCATTTATAATTTCGGGATGACCACAAGCATATCCAATTCGCCAACCAGTCATAGCAAAGGCCTTGGAAAACCCATTAAAGACAATTGTTCTATCTTGCATACCTGGGAAAGAGGCTATAGAAACATGTTGACCTTGATAAGTAAGTTCGGAATAAATCTCATCAGATATTACAATTAAGTCATGTTTAATAATAATATCCACCAATGCTTGAAGATCATCATATGTCATAATGCCACCAGTAGGATTGGTTGGATAAGGTAAAATTAATATCTTACTTTTAGGGGTAATAGACTGTTCCAAAATATCAGGTCGCAGACGATATCCATCAGCTTCATATGTCATAAGTGATACTGGTTTACCATATACCATTCTAGCACCAGGTGAATAGGAAACATAGGAAGGCTCAGGTATTAAAACCTCATCTCCAGGTTCAACTAAAGCCCTAAGTGCTAGATCAATTGCTTCACTAACACCTACTGTTACTAAAATATCGTTTTCGGGTGAATAGGTTACTCCTATTGTTCTTTTTTCATAAGCGGCAATTTCCTCTCTAAGCTCCAATAGTCCTAAGTTTGAGGTATACATGGTATACCCCCTTTCCAGGGAATAGAAACATGCTTCCCGAATATGCCAGGGAGTAACAAAGTCCGGTTCACCTACACCCAGGGAAATAACACCCTGGGTTTGGGTGACTAAATCAAAAAATCTTCGGATACCAGAAGGTGGTATATCTTGAATAACATTAGAAATATACTTTTTCATTTGCATCATGGGCTAACCACCAACCTTTTATCTTGAAGCGGTTCTTCGAAAACAAAATCATCCTGTTTGTATCTTTTAAGTACAAAATGGGTTGTTGTGCTTTGAACCTGATCCAGGGTAGATAATTTATGGGAAACAAACCAAGCAATATCTTTCATAGTTGCGCCTGTTACCGTTACTGATAGATCATAGGTGCCACTCATAAGATATACACAACGCACCTCCGGAAAACGGCATATTCGTTCTGCTACATTATTAAATCCAACTTCACGTTCAGGGGTAACCTTAACATCTATCATTGCAGTTACTCCATCCTCGCCCAGTCGTTCCCAATTAATTATAGTATTGTAGCCAAGTATATATTTTTCCTTCTCCATTTTTTTAATGATATTATTAATCTTTTGCTCATCTTCATCGAGCATTGATGCTATGACTTTGGTACTTAATTGTGCATTACTTTCTATTAGGTGCAAAATCCTTTTTTCTAATTCCATTACTCTCCTCCTCATGCTAAAGAATAAAATAAAAAACCCTCATCCCTAAAGGGACGAGAGTAAACTTTCCCGCGGTACCACCCTAATTGGCTTAAGCCCGGCTTTACTATTTATAACGGTTAACTCTCCGTTCGGCTTAATATTAACAAATACTACACCGACGCTCACAGGTGGCTTTCATCCTTAGGCTGTTACTGGATTACAGCTAACCCCAGCTCTCTGCAAACAACCCTTTAAGGATTACTCTTCTGTTCATCACATTAATTATTTAATTGTTTGTTATCCTATCATTACTTAATAATGTAGTCAATATATCTAATTATTTTTTCATCAAAAATGCTATTTATCACCATTAAGTACAATGATTTTCAGCACGTTTTGCTCATTACATGCATATTTATTATTCAAATTTGCTTTATTGGAGGTGTCGCCTTTGGATAGGTTAAACCAACTTAGTGCTGAAGAGATCGCAGTAGCTCAGAGAATTGAGAGCTATTTTAAATCAAGCAGCATGACATTTCAGGAAAAGGTTTTTCATGCTATTCTAATAACACGTTACGAACTAGAAGCTAAACATTTTAGTGATGAACATGAGTACCAAAGGATTCTGGAGTTCGCACGGGTACTTGATAGACTGAAGCAGAAATTTATATAATCTTATTTTAAGATAATTGCATGATTAAAACTTTATAATCCTTTATTTTATAAGCCTATGTTAATAACGACCACTTTTAATTATGGAATAAATAAGGCCTAGACCAAGTAGTAATGCTATAATAAACCCAGCTTCAACAATAGGAAAACGATTAATTATATTGTTATTGCTTTCTTCCACAACCAGGGAAGTACCAATTATGATACTTGCAATAATTATGGCGATAGCAAGACGGTTTGATAATATGTCAATTCTACTAACCAATTTATTAAGGTTGGAATGCTCAATCTGTAGTTTTATTTCACCGGTTTCAACCATTCTCAGAATATTTTTTACGTCTTGTGGCAGGGTTCCCGCTATCGTGGAATAATCAAATAAAATATTGCGGATACTTTGCTTAATACTAGGCACAGAATACTTCTGTTTGATTATTTTTCTGCCATAAGGTTCAGCTATATCAACTATACTTAGTTGTGGGTCTAATTGAGAAACCATATTCTCAACTGTCATAAGCATTTTTGCTAATAATGCTAATTCAGCAGGAATTCGAATATGGTATTTAAGCGATAACTCAATAAGTTCGGCTAAGGCTTCCCCTATATTTATCTTAGATAGAGGTAATCCATAATATTTATGTTGTAACCGGGATACATCACGGCGAAATTCTGCCTGATTAATTAGTTTCAATCCTATCCCTATATCTAATAAAGCGATGGTTACAGCGTTAACATCATACTTTATCATCCCTATCAATAAATTCATCGCTTTTTCCCGAGTTACCTGATCAATTACCCCAACTTGTCCAAAATCATAAAAAACAATCTTTTCCCCATCTTTTACTGCTATATTCCCAGGGTGGGGATCAGCATGAAAAAAACCATATTTATATACTTGCTTAAATAAAGCATCTATTAAATTTGTTGCGATTTTAATTGAATCATATCCAGCTCGTTTTAGCCCCACGGGGTCCGATATTTTAATTCCTTCTAGATATTCTAATGTTAAAACTCTCCTAGTAGAGTACTCCCAAAAAACCTTAGGTATTACTATATGTTTTTCATGGCAAAAGTTACGGTAAAAAACATCAGCATTACGAGCTTCTTTGCTAAAATCAATTTCATCTAAAATGGCCTTTCTCAGTTCATCAACTATTTCACTAATACGGTAAAGTTGTCCCCATTCAGTTTTCCGTTCAAGAACACAAGCTATTTCCATTAATATTTCTAAATCAGTTATTATCTGTTGATGAATACCAGGACGCTGTATTTTTACCGCAACTTTCTGGCCATCGTTGAGCTCTGCCACATGAACTTGAGCTATGGAAGCAGCAGCTATCGGTATTGGATTAAAACTCTTAAAGTCCTTATCAATATCTATGCCTTCATTAATACATACCGAACGGATAACTTCATATGAAAGTGAAGGTACTTCATTCTGAAGTTTCTCTAGTTCTTTAATAAAATCTGCAGATAAAAGATCAGGTCTAGTACTAAGTAATTGACCTAATTTAATATAAGTAGGACCTAATTCCTCTAAAGCTGCTCGAAGCTGACGCGCTGCACTTAATCCATTTATCCCTTGTTTTTTACGCCTAGCCTTTTTTATTACACCAGGAGATATACGGTCAACAATAAAACCGAAACCATGTTTAACAAAAACATTTGCTACTTCGCGATACCTTGGAATATGGGTAAAATGTTGAAAGGCTTTAAATGACAATTAATTCCCTCCAAATAAATAACTGCCGAATAACCCGGCAGCTAATAATACAATTTTGTCCTTCTATTTTTGATTTTGTAGTTTTTGTTCTAACTCCTTAATTCTAGCTTCTAAAGCTTCAAATTCTGCACGAGTTACTAAAAAAAAATCCTTTTTAAAATCACCAATCTCTTCCCGAATTAACTTCTGTATCTCTTTTCTCTCGTCTTCACCTTTTTTAATGGCATCCTCTACAAATTGGCGGGCCTCTTCAGTACTCATTTGGCCCTTCTCTATTATTTCATTAATGTACCGTTCTGCTGTTTCCCTAGTCATGCTCATAGCACCGAGTCCAAACAAAAATGCTTTCCTCATCAAATTGTATCAGCCCCTCTTACTATATTATGGTTACCATCCCATTCTTTTTATATTATATAGTATATTACTAAATGTTTAATAATAATCATTAACTTATATCTGTTTGTTTATGATAGGATAATAAATTGCAATTTACCTATTGATTATAACTACGATTAATAATATAATATTTATTGCCATTAATCACGGGCCATTAGCTCAATTAGGCAGAGCAGCTGACTCTTAATCAGAAGGTTGAAGGTTCGATTCCTTCATGGCCCACCATAAAAAAGCAAGTAACCGCGCAGGTTAGCGCGGTTTTTGTTTTCTATGTTTTCTAATAATAAAGATTACCAAAGTTATTAAGATGAACCTTATTATAAAGAAGCTCATCTTCCTTATAAACTTTCTTTTGTTCTGCTTTATAACCAATGGCAATAATCGACTCTACTTTATATTTATTGTGAATTGCCAGTACTTTCTTTACATAATCCTCAGCCATTATTGATTCATTATGCTGTCGATTGCGAATCTGTATCCAACATGAACCTAGATCCATAGCCTCCGCCATCAGTTGAATAATTGTTGATGCTATCGAAGTATCTTCGACCCAAACGTCACTTTTTTGTGGATCTGCAATCACTACAATTGCCAGTGCTGCCCCTTTCAAAAAAGCGGAACCATGTTCCTTACTCCAAGAAAGTTTACTAAGGAGAATCTTATCATCAACCACAATAAACTCCCATGGTCTTATTCCCCTGGATGAAGGAGCAAGTAAGGCTGCCTTAACCAACTGATCTACTTGGTCTTTATTAAGATTGTCATCACTGTATTTTCGAATGCTACGACGTCTTTTTAAAAGCTCAAGCATGAAAAACCTCCATTCTATATTTATCTTTCTAATTTAAATCATACCTTTGCAATTTTGTAGAATCAATAATTTGCAAAGTTTCGTGTTTAATAGCCTTTCAATACTATAAAATATTATTATTACAGATTTATAGGAGGAAGTTAGGATGACTCGGTATACAGATTTAGAAAGTATGATAGCAGCGGGCATAGTAAAAGGAAAATTGGATCCTCCTTGTGTACAAGTTATGCAACGTGAATTAGTGGAGTACATACCAGGAGAAAGTTTAACTAATGCTTATCCTGTATTGGAGATGTATTCCAATCCTCGCAAGGTTATGCAAGGTGGTTTCATTGCTGCTGCTTTTGATAATACCTTCGGAACTTATATTTACTACACGGTTAATCATTTGCGAATGGCAACTATTGATTTGAACCTAAGTTTTCAAAATCCTATTTTTGTAGGTGATACCCTACTAGTGAAAGCTTATATAAAGAAATTCGGAAAAACTATTGTACACATGGTAGGAGAGGCATTCGATTCAAAAAACAAAATTATTGCTACATCAACTACAAATGTGATGATAATGGACGAGCGGGCAAAAGTTTATATTAAATAAAAATATTAACTCGTATTTCTTTTATAACTCCCCTATTCCAACCTAATTTACTGAGGAATTATAATCGAGAACGTTAAAATGCCGTTTTTTAGAATGTCCGTTCGGTAAATTAACTTGAAATGGTAATATAGCATGTTAAATGTCTGGGCATTATAAATTATATAAAATGAAAGGAGGCTTTAATATGGAAGGAAGAGTTAAAAAATCAAGTAAAAAACTAGATGGGGTAAGATGTGTTGTAGATTCTTGCTATTATTGGGGAGATAATGACTGTTGCATGGCTTCTCAAATAGAGATTGAGCCACGTGGAGCAGATATGTCCGAAAACACTGATTGTTCAACTTTTATACCGAAATAATTCAAAAATCATTTAATCTAAGGCCATCCAAGTCCGGGATGGCCTAAATATGATAATTTATAGAAGTAAATATATACTTCTTTTTTTGCATAAATTAATTTCCTAAACCACATAATAATAAAAAAGTTAGGGGTTTTTGAAATGCAAGCTGAGTTTAAAGAGGTTCCCAGTCCTTATTGGATTGCTTCAACACCAGAAACAAACTATCCTGAACTAACTGAGGATATTAAAGTAGATGTGGCAATAATCGGAGGAGGTATAGTAGGAATAACCTCCGCATTTTTATTAAAAAATGAAGGAATCAAAGTAGCAGTTATTGAAGCCGACCGGATATTGCAGGGAACAACTGGACATACTACGGCAAAAATTACTTCTCAACATGGTTTAATTTATGCTCGTTTGAAAAACGAGATAGGTGAAGAAGGAGCAAAGCAGTATGCCGATGCTAATGAAAATGCCATCCGTTTAATTGCTGACACTGTAAAAAAATTACAAATAGACTGTGATTTTGGCTGGCGCCCAGCTTATGTGTATACCCAATCGGACAAGTATATTAAGGATATTCAGGATGAAGTTAGGGTTGCATCAGCATTAGGCATTAAAGCAACATATCTAGAAAAAATACCTTTACCTTTAAATAATATTAAAGCGGCAGAACGTTTTGATGGCCAAGCTCAATTTCATCCTTTAAAATATCTTAAAGCTCTAGCTCAAAAAATACCTGGTGATGGCAGCCATATATTTGAACAAACTGAAGCTATAAATATTGATGATCATGATTCACCCTTGGTTATTACTCGAAACGGCAATAAAATTAAAGCGGATAAGGTGATTATTGCGACCCACTACCCCTTCTTTGATGGTGGAGGCCTATATTTTTCCCGCATATATCAAGAAAAATCATATATTGTAGCGGTTAAAATAAAAGAAGAATTTCCGGAAGGCATGTACATCAATGCTGAAGATCCAGCCCGGTCACTTCGTTCACAAAACTATAAAGATGGTGAACTTGTATTTCTAGCAGGAGAACATCACAAAACAGGATATGGTAATGATACTAATGTTCATTATCAAAATCTAATTGATTTTGGGAGAAATATCTTTGAAGTTAAGGATATTCTTTATCGCTGGTCTACTCAGGATTGCATGACAATAGATGGAATACCCTATATTGGTAACATGACCTCTCGTAGTCCTAATATTTACTTGGCTACCGGTTTCGGTAAATGGGGTATCACAAATGGAACTGCTTCCGCCATAATCCTCAAAGATCTTATTATACATGGTCACAGCCCCTGGGCCGAAGTATATAATCCTTCTAGGTTTAGGTTTTCTTCATTGAAGACATTTATTGGGCAAAATATTGATGTAGCCAAAAGTCTAATAGCAGGTAAACTAGAACGACTTCCGGAAAATATTGAAATTAAGAATGGGGAAGCTAAAGTAATTCAAATAGAAGGAGAAAGGATAGGAGCTTACCGGGATGAACAAGGAAAATTACACATGATTGATACTACCTGTACCCATTTAGGCTGTGAGCTTCAGTGGAATGATGGTGAAAAGTCGTGGGATTGCCCCTGTCATGGTTCACGTTTTACTTATGAGGGCGATATAGTCGAAGGACCGGCTATAAATCAATTACATCATCTGGAACAGGAACCAAATGAAGTTGAAGCCAGAATATTTAGCTGAAGGTTTTCCGCCATTACTTTGCTAACTCATCAGCTAAAGCTTTACTTTTTTCAGAAAGTACCCGGGCCAAAGTTTCAGCATCTTTTTTATTTCCTAAGATTAATGTTGAAGCCAGATCAGCCAACAAGTTTTTTATTTCCATAAAAAGCTTTGTTGTCATAATAATGTCCTCCTATTGCGCGCACTATTTATATAGCTATTTTATATTCCTATTATATACCTTTTTTTTCTATCATGGATTATTTAATTTATAGGTTAGCTCTAATATAGGTTCCTTAATTAATAAAAATTAAGGAACCACCTGATGGTGGCTCCGGTAATAAATCAACTAAGTTTATCATTTATACTCTTAACTATTTGCTCAACTTCAAATGAGCTATATTCTTCGATTTTACCTTCATCAATTAATGTGTTAAGCTTGGTATCCCATGGTAAACCTCCAAGAAAATCTATACCACTTTCGGCAGATACTTTCTCACCTTGAATCTTACCAAATAACTCTATTTTATCCCCACAATGTGGACATAAAGCAAAGCTCATGTTTTCAATCAGACCTATAATGGGTATATTCATTTTTTGAGTCATTTTAATAGTTTTTTTAACTACCATGAAAGCTAGGTCCTGGGGTGATGATACAATAACAATTCCATTTACCGGAAGAGACTGCATTACTGTTAGAGGTACATCACCTGTTCCCGGAGGTAAATCAACAACTAAATAATCCAAGTCGCGCCAGTCTACCTCTTCCCAGAATTGTTTAACAGCACCGGCCAACATAGGTCCTCTCCATATTACTGGGTCATCTTCACGAGGAAGAAAAAAATTAATAGAAATCATT
Organism: Syntrophomonadaceae bacterium; assembly: GCA_050943255.1. Lineage (GTDB taxonomy): Bacteria > Bacillota > Syntrophomonadia > Syntrophomonadales > Syntrophomonadaceae > UBA4844. The sequence goes on along the minus strand of JBMNOV010000031.1, from coordinate 3,394 downwards.
TTTATACCTGATTTACTTACTGCAGGTATAATTCCATAATCCGAGCTTTTCAAGTGGTAGTTTATGATCCCAAATGCCCTGGGTTGGCTAGGACCAGTAATATCAGCATCTAGTATACCAGCTTTTTTCCCCTGGCGAATAAGACTTGATGCTATTAATCCGGTGACAGAAGACTTTCCTACCCCCCCCTTTCCGCTCATAACAGCGATAACATTTTTTATATTATTAAGCGAGCCAACTAGGCTTTTTTCTTGAACTTCGCACTGGGCAGGATCTATAGAACAACCTGCATTTGATGGACAGGCCTTGCACTTATCAGACATAGTATGTCCCCTTCCATTTTTAACTTTATTATATACCTTTTTCCCTAATAAATATATCAAGTTACCACTAGGAATTACACAATAATCGCCAGAAGATTTGCATTTAAACCTGCTAGAACTATTATTAATCAGCTACATCTGTTATATTAGTTTTAGACTATATTAGTGTAATTATTATAATTCTAATGGTGAAAGGCAAATTAGGTGTTTGCGTAATTACTTATGACAGTAGTGGGGAGCTGATCAGGTTGATAAGCGATGAATCGCTTGCCCTTGCAATACTGAATGGAGATTTATCTGCTTTTGAAGAATTGGTCAATCGCTATAAAAAACCTATTTTTAGTATTGTCTATAAAATGATTGGTCAATATCAGGAAGCAGAAGATGTTACCCAAGAGGTATTTGTAAGCGTTTATCAAAAATTATACCAGTTTGATAGTAACAAAAAATTTGCTCCCTGGATATACCGTATAGCTGCCAATGCTAGTATTAGTGCTTTACGTAAAAGAAAAAAAACGATAATTGTTGATTTTGATGAAACATATGGAAAAGCTTATGAAGATTATTATACTGGTGATACCTGTAATCCCCATATCGTACTTGAAAGAGAAGAACTTAAATACTATATAAATGAAGCTATTAATGAATTACCAAGCAATTATCGAATCGTTATAATATTGCGTTACCAAATGGAATTAAATAATCAGGAAATTGCAGACATTTTAGAAATAAGCAAGGAAAATGTCGAAGTGAAAGTACATCGTGCGCGTAAAGCTTTGCGTAAAATTATACAAAAAAGTTGGGCAGAAAGGGGGTTAAAATATGAATTGCCAGCAAGTAGATAAATACATTTTCGACTACTGCGATAATATTCTTAACCCTGATAGACGAGCTGAACTTGAACTTCATTTAGAAACGTGTGTAAATTGCCAAAAATTAGTTAATGAAGCTTTATTAGAGAGTAGTATATTGCGTGAAGAATTTTATATTCCTAGTTTGCCCGATGATTTTACGTGCCAAGTAATAAACCGGGTGAAATCCCTTTCCGGTAGAGAATGCCCTATTTTTTTGTCTCAAGTTATACCCCCCAAAAAATACAAACTATCTAGTTGGTTTTTAAAGAGAGGAGCTATTACAGCAGGTTTATTGGCAATATTATTTATATCTGGTATGTTGGCATACCCAGACTTTATAAAAATAGCTAATTATACTAATGACAATCAGTATTTGAAAAATAGCAGTGCAAATACTACTTCGGAGTTTTTACCTTTAACAGAAGCCAACCCAGAATTACCTATTATTGAGCAACAGGCAGAAAAACCCCAAACCAGGAACAAATATTCTCCTGTCGATACTTTAGATAAAAATGATGAAGCTCCTCCTTTAAATCGTGTGCAAGAAAACATAGATACTATAAAACAGGAAAAACTTGAAGAGGAAGCGCCAATTGCTGCAATAAAAAACCCCAAACCAGATGTAATGTTAGCAAAAGAACTAAATAATATAGATGAAGTTATTCCCGTTCAACCTATTAATCTACCTGCAGACTATATGCTAATTAAGAGAGTTGATAATGATGGTTATTCAACTTATACATATGGCACATCCGATAATTGTGAATTAATTATTGATATAGCTTTTTTACCATTAAGTCAACAAGCTACTTCAAATTATAGTCGAGGTAATAGTAGCCTGGATACAATACAAACCCCATCTGCTGATAATACTGATTTACCTAATCTGACCCAAGAAAAAGTCATAAGTAACTCTAATTCTTCTACAGAAGAAAAGGCTTTTGACAATGATGAAACCATCAAAAAAGAATCGGAATCTTTAACTATTGAAACTGAGCATAATGGCCGGTATTATCTTATTACCATCAATGCCGACTTATCACCTGAGGAATTAGACGCTATTTCCAAAAACTTAAAGATCGTTGAATTTGCAGGAAATTAGGATTTTAATCATAATAAAAAATATACATATTTAATGTAATCAATTTGCATAACGCACAAAGGCTCTATTTGCTCCTTAAGGCTTGCTAATTTTCTATATTCCCGCTTTTTTCATAATTCACTCTACTTGCAATAAGTTCCATATCTAGGTATAAACTTTACTGCTCATCCCCAAATCAGCCTACAAAGAAGTTAGTCTATTGCAGAGATCTAAACCAGCAATAGTATATGTTATTTTTGAAGTAATACTCATTTTATTATACTTGATAAAGCTTTGAACTGAGGAGTACCTGCGTACTGTAAAAGGTCAAAGACAATAGTTTCAGTATTACTTACAACTGCCCCTAATTCTGACATCAAAGCCAAACTGTTTTTGTAATTTTCCTCAAAACGAGAACAAACCGCATCACTGGCTACGTGTACATTATATCCGGCTTCGACGAGATCTCTTACCGTTTGAAAAACACACACATGAGTTTCGCTACCTGCAATTATTATAGTTTTTTGTCTTTTTGTAGCTAATATATCCAAGATACCAGCACCACATAAAGAAAAACTCGTTTTTTCAACGTAAATAAAGTTTTCCGGCAGATTTTCTTTAATAGGAGTAACAGTTGTACCTAATCCCTTAGGATACTGTTCACTTAATATAACTGGGAGAGCAAACTCTTTAGCTGCAGTAAGCAGGATCTTGGTATTTTTAAATACTCGTTCTCGATCCTTCATAGCAACCATCAATTTCTCTTGTAAATCAATAATTAACAATAAACAATCTTCCCTATACACGCGATATTTGCTTATTATTTCCACACTCCTATACTTTTTAATCATTAACAACGTTTTAGTTAAAATATTTATTTTGGAATTATACCAATATACTATTACTATTTCTAATAATGATAATTCTACCATTATATTCAACTATTGCGCAAATACAATAAATATCAAGTAAAATTTAATAATCTCAAGGTATTCTATTATTTCTATTTACTCCTTGTATTGACTTTTGTTTCCTTATTTATAAACGCTATCCTAAAAGAGAGCCAAAAAAGATAAAAACGCTAGCGAAAAAGTGGACCACTCTGCCAGACCAATCCCCTATCATTGAAAGTGCAG
>JBMNOV010000030.1:0-23201 GCA_050943255.1 Syntrophomonadaceae bacterium | reverse complement strand
CTGGGCTCAAGAATGTAGGATCAGCTAAGACCAGGCCACGGAGTAAATTTGGTTTACGATTTGCAACCACAGCTGCAGTCATCCCTCCCATGGAATGTCCAAGCAGGATCGGAGGAGTCAGCTTCAAGGCATTTATCAAACCTACAACATCGTTGGCATGGTCCTCATATCGGTATCCAAAGTCGGGTGCGCTCGAATTGCCATGTCCCCTGGCATCCGGCATGATTACATCAAATTCATTCTCCAAGGCCCGTGCCAAACCTGTCCAGCACAGGCCATTAGCCATTAATCCATGCAACAAAACTAATGGCTGTTTATTTCCCCCGGTTCTTGTGTAGTGTATGTTAATTCCGTTCGTTTCGCAGACTGCTGTGTTCCAGTAGGTCATATGTTATTCACTCCAAGCACAAAATTCAGTGTAGGATTTATAGGTTTTTTTAATAAAATAGTTAAATACTGTTGGTGTTTCAAAACCTCTCAATATAAATATCTAAATTGTAACCCTAAAATTTCCTACATCCAACTTACTTTCTCAACCTCGGCTTTTTAAAAAACATCCAATCTGCTCTGTCACCAGGGGCTGATATCTAAACTCTGTCAGCAAGCGCGCACTGGGGGGCAGCGCAAACCGTTCCCTTGTGTTCCGAAGCCGCTCCGCTAAAATGAGGAGCGGCTCTATTACCGGCTTTTCAGGCAAAACAAAAACCACCCACTGATAAAAATTTATTTTAACAATAGATGGTAGATAATCTGGTGGAGACGATGGGATTCGAACCCACGACCCCCTCGTTGCGAACGAGGTGCTCTCCCAGCTGAGCCACGCCCCCATTTTTCAGAAGAGATTTAACCTTCTCAAGTATAAAATTATTATAAAATAGTCGCTGTTAAGAAACAAGTAGTTACAAGGCCCTTCCTAGCTTGGTTTTACCACCTAAGAACCCGACCCGTTAAAAAGCAGGCCGGGTTTTTTGTTTATATTTCCTCCATATAAAGATGAAGTTCCCTGCTTTGACCGCGCCAAGCAGTATCAACTACCTCAAAGTCTACCGTCCCAATGCGGATAAGGGCACCAATAAGATCATAGCTTTCTCCATCATAGGTAAAGTGTGCAGGATCGGAAATCATAATTTGTTCAAAAGTTAACCACTGGCGGTCAGCATATATACTGGTGTCTTCGGTGGCTCCATCCTGATACCAAGTATTGTTATTATAGAATATATATTCACTCGGCTGATTAGCCCAGTAGCTATCTGTAGTCTCGTCCCCTATTATAACTACACAATCTAGGGTTGTATCATAATCAATCCGGTCAATATCATAGACATCATTGTTATAAAGACACTTAAATGTGGAATCAATTACATATTGTTTATTTTTAATACGTATTATATTGCGATCTACTACCAGTACCTGATCTATATCATAAGCAACATTATCTTTAAGAATCTTTAACCTATCAGCATCAATATATAGATTATTTAAGCGAACCCAGTAACTTTGCTCACTTTGCGCACAGTAAAAAATGTATTTACCATTATATATTTTAAAAAGATCAATTACATAGCAAGTGTCATCAACTATCATATCCACCTCTTCAGGAGCAAATATGTCCTGATTTATAATAAAATTGCCGGAAGCATCCAGGGTTACATTTGCTAGTCCATAACGTTTTCCATCAACAATAAACTCAATCGTCTTAATCTTATTCAGATCTAGCAATTTGTCATTAGCAAAAATAGCTGATATATCGTTAATATCTATGCCGTACACAATTACCGGATCAGTTATTTCAGTACGTAAAGTGGTTTCGGTCATTCCCAAGCTAATTTTAGTAATATCATAGAATTTTTCTCCTAATCCAATGGTAACTTTATCTTTGCTCAGATCATAGGTTTTATCATCTATTTCTACGGTATATTCGTCAATGATCTCCATATCACTCAAATATTTTTGGGTATAAGTCGTATTAATATATAATTTGACGTAATCGGAATAGTATGTATAGTTTCCCTGGCTAAAGCTTTCAATTTTACGGTAGGAAGGATAAATCACCAGTTTATCTCCGTTTATAAGCATTTTACTAATACCGTAGCGATTATTATTAACAACTATATCCGGGTTATTTTGGGTGGAATTCAGGAAAAAGCGATAATTACTGTTAACGGTTATATAATCACCATTGGTACTGATAGATGAAATTCTTATATTATCAAGGTTAACTTTAAAATACAATGAACCGCCAGTAAGTGGATAAAGTTCATCCCCTATAGCAATAGTTTTTATTTGACTATTTACTATTCTACTATTATCATCTTCATCTACTGGTGCACTGCCATTTACCTCCATAAAATCACATAACACCTTGCACATTTGAGCCCGGGTAACATATTCAAAAGGTTTAAATTCCCCTCCGGGATATCCGGCTAGCAGGTTAAGATCATAGGCAACTTTTATGTAACCACGATAATCGCTTTGTTCAACCAAAGCATTATCTGTAAAGGAAAGAGCTCCATAGTCTGGTTCCCTGTTTAGAGCACGTATTACCATTGCAGCTAGCTGGCTCCGCTTTAACCCGCTATCTGGTTGCAAAATATTAGAATATTCTGCAGGGATAAGTATTCCCCTTTTTACTGCTTCATTTATATATCCGCGAGCCCAATGATTGCTAGTATCATTAAAATAGTTAGTTGTCGTATCAGACGGGGAAGCTCCCATACATAATATAAGAACAGTTAAGAATTCGGCCTGGGTAACAGTCTTATCCGGTTTAAATGTTTTGTCTGGGTATCCGTTTACATATCCAGTCAAAGACAAAGTGCTAATGTAATCCTTGGCCCAGTGGTTGCTTATATCAGGAAAATCGTCTGCCAACAAGGGCTGCCCTGAAAAAGCAAAGGCCTGCAAAAATATTAATACTAGAATATAGATAGCTGCTTTTTTCATGAGTGTTAGCCTCCTTTGATATAAAGCTTATAATTAATACGTATTATTGCAGAAAAACTTTCCTGTATAGGTACCTTTTCTTAAAAGTATTATAATTTTCTTAACTTTATCTATAGATAGGTAAAGAGAACATAACCAGGCCGATTATGCTTGTTATATTACGAAATTCATTACCTTATTATTTATTTGCCGCAGTATTTACTTGTTTTTATTTATACCATTATCCTTTGACCACTCATTAGTAAATTCAACAAAACTCTTAATAACTGGTGGTAGTTTACGCCTTTGAGGTACAACTAGGTATAAAGTTCTAATTGCTGTGGGGGTAAAACGAACAATTGCAATATCCCGGCGCACATTATTAAAAGCAATTTTGGAAGAAATAAGAAGTATACCCATACTCGCACTAACAAAACCAAGACCAGTATCAACGGAAGAAGCGTAGTAAATAATGTTAGGTTCAAAACCCGCATATTGACACACATCATATGTTTCCCTATATATACCTGCAGTTTTAGGAAATGATATAAAGTCTTCCTGCGCAGCTTCACTTAGGTTAATAGTTCCTCTGGAAGCAAAAGGGTGATTCGTATTACATAATATAACCAACTCATCATTAACTACCGGATATGCTTTTAAAGGAACTCTACCAGTATACAACTTATCGAAAGCAGTTAAAAAGCCCACATCAACATCTGAATTATATAGGAAATTTAACATTTCCAAACATTCGCCCTCACGATAAATTATTTTAACATTAGGATAATTTGCCTGGAATGAAGCTATTAAATTAGTTATACCAAAAGAACTAATACCGGGATTAGTTCCAATTACGATAGATCCATTTTCAGAGGTAATATATTCACGCATAGCTATGTTGATTTCACTAATACCCGCTAAAACCTTTTCAGCTTTTTGCACAAATTCGACTCCCGCAGGGGTCAAATATATTTTGCGAGTTGTTCTTTTGAAGAGCCTAACTCCTAATTCCTCCTCAAGTTTCTTAATCTGCTGTGTCAAAGAAGACGGAGTTACACAAATCTCTGTTGCAGCACGGGTAAAACTCATATTTTTAGCAACTGATAAAGCATACTCTAGTTGGCGCAATTCCATAACAAGTCACCACCATTTTATTTGATTTACTTCAAATATAACCCGGATAATTTAATTATAGAGGTCTTTCATAATTTTGTATATTTCATATTAGTATCTGCAAATAATAGAACACCACCCAGATTAGCTTGTTTTTTTAAATAAATTAACCTATAAGGTGACAGGATAATAGCAATACAGATAATAAATTTATTAAATTTTCTAAATAATCGGTTTATTTTTATTAAATTGTTCCAAAAAATTTAGCGTGTTATAGTGAATTCATGAGTTACCAACTTTACGGCGATCATCCATTTATATTATGATCGCCCAAATTTTTTAAGAGGGGGAAAGGTTAATGGATATGCCTTTATCGGGATTACGAGTATTAGGGGCTACAAGATTATTGGCTGGCCCCTATGTAGAAACTTTGCTGGCAGATATGGGAGCAGAAGACTTAACAATTGAACTGCCAGGCGTTGGCGATGATAATCGCAATAACTTTCCACAGGCTAATGGAATAATAGGTACTTGTTTTCTTGCTAGTAACCGAAATAAAAAGAGTATTACCCTCGATTTACGTACACCGGAAGGCCAGGAAATATTTCGCGAATTGGTTAAAATATCAGATATTGTAGTTGAAAACAACCGTCCAGGTACAATGGCTAAATGGAATATTGGCTACGAACAACTAAAAGAAATAAATCCAGGAATCATAATGGCTTCACTTTCCGGTTATGGACAAACAGGACCATATAGTCAGAGAACCGGAGTAGACATTGTAGGTCAAGCCGCTGGCGGATTAATGAGTATAACCGGAATGAAAGACGGCCCTCCCCTACGAGTCGGCAATGCTTTGGCTGATTATTTGGGTGGGCTTTATGCAACCTATGGAATTCTGTCGGCCCTATATTATAGGGAAAAGACCGGAAAAGGGCAATATATTGATACCGCTTTAGTAGATAGTGTTGTTGGAGTTTTAGAAAACGTCGTCCCCAATTATAACCTCCTAGGGATGATACAACAAAGAAACGGCAGCCGAATTGGATCAACAGCACCTTATAATTGTTTTAGTGCCAAGGATGGATATGTAGTAATAGGAGTAACTGGGGACGTCCTATGGAATAGGCTTGTTCAGGTTATGGGACGAGAAGATTTACTTGATGATCCCAGATTTCAAACAGCACCCAAGAGAGTAGAAAATGCGGATCTGGTCGACGAGGTTACCCAAGCCTGGGTATCTGAGAAAACAGTTGACGAGGTGGTTTCGCTCCTGGCTGAGGTTGGAGTTCCTTGCTCAAGAGTTAATGATGCTCAGACATTATTAAGTGATCCCCAAATTATGGCTAGAGAAATGCTAGTAGATGTAGAATATCCCGGAGTTGGAAAATTTAAAGTTCCAGGTATTACCCCTAAATTATCCTTAACCCCTGGAAGGATCTATTCTAATCCACCAACTCTGGGACAGCATAATGATGAAGTTTATCGTGGTTTGCTTAATTTTTCAGATGAAAAAATGAATGCCCTCAGGGAAAAAGGTATAATCTAGTAATAAAGGGTACTTCCTTGAAGGAATACAAAGTTAATTTATTTAATTTATTATACTTTCTTAATAATGCTTTAATTTATATTAAATTGTTCCTAAAAATCAAGCATGTTATAGTTGGTCATAAAGATATAAACTTTGAACTTTTTAGATTAAAGTAAAAACTAATTTACGAATCCATAATGAAAGGTTGATGTAGTGATGGATGTTGATATAAGTCTTACTCCGGAACAACAGAGAATACAACAACTTGCCCGGGACTTTACCAGAGAACATATTATTCCTATAGCTGAAAAATACGATGAAACCGGGGAATGGCCAGCTTTTATAGCCGCAGAAGCAGTTAAAGCCGGGTTGTTTGCTCCAGCAGTACCTAAGGAATATGGCGGCCCTGGTTACGACTTATTAACAGAAGCTATTATTGCTGAAGAAATCGCTTATGGCTGTGGAGCTTTTGCCAATATCATATGTGGAAGTATGACAAGTGTTAATGTGGTTCGTACAGCAGGATCTGAGGATCAAAAGAAACTGTATTTTGGCCGTCTAGTTACAGGGGGACAACCGGCTTTTCTCTTAAGTGAACCGGGCGCTGGTTCTGATGCAGGTGCGGTTGCTACAACTGCCAGGTTAGAAGGTGATGAGTGGGTATTAAATGGTACCAAATGTTTTGCTTCTTATTGTGGTCATAATCATATTATGGTAGTATTTGCGGCTACTGAACCTAAAGCCGGGACCAAGAAGGGATTAAGTGCTTTTATTGTTGAAAGAGAAAGAGAAGGTTTAACGGTTGGTGCGGTTGAACACAAATTAGGTTTACGTGCTTCTAACTCAGTTGAATTGATTATCAAAAACGTTAGAATTCCCAAAGATCATTTGGTCGGTAAGGAAGGCGAAGGTTTTAAATATGCCATGCGTATATTAGAAGCCGGTAGAGCCATAGTTGGGGCTGAGGCCACAGGTATTGCCCGCCGGGCCCTGGATGAAGCTACAAAATACTGCAAGGAATATTTGGATATAAATGGTAAACCATTAGCAGCCCATCAGGCGGTAGCCTTTAAGCTTGCTGATATGGCTATTCAGGTAGAAACCATGCGCCAGTTAGCACGTTCCGTGGCCAAGCGGTGTGATATGGGATTACCTTACTCCATGGAAGCATCTATGTCTAAAACCTTTGCTACTGATACTGCAATGCGCGTATGTGCTGATGCTGTTAGCTTAATGGGTTCTTATGGCTATTCTCATGATTCCGTGGTGGAAAAATTAATGCGGGATATAAAAATATTCCAAATTTTCGAAGGTACTAACCAGGTTCAACGTATCGTAATATCCAGACAATTACTAAATTAATACTCTTATAACTATGATAAGGGAGGAAATTAACATGAGTTTTGTATTGGACGAGGAACAACAATTAATTCAGCAGAATGCCCGGGATTTTGCCCTAAAATATATTGAGCCTTACGCTGACCAGGTTGATCGTGAAAGTTTTTTCCCTCGTGAGGTTGTTCAACAGTTAGCCGAAAACGACTTTATGGGTTTTTACTTACCTGAAGAATTTGGTGGTGCAGAAGCTGGTTATCTAAACTATGTAATTGGAATTGAGGAAATTGCTAAAGTAAGTGCAGGAGTAGCAGCAATACTAGTCAATCATGCATCTCTGGCTGCTTATACCATTAACAAGTGGGGTACCACCCAACAGAAACAAAATTATCTGACCGCTATGTGTAAAGGCGAGAAACTAGGAACCTTTGCCCTTAATGAACCTGGAGCTGCTCCTGGAGTAGGACCTAATCGAGTGCTAGCAGTAAAAGATGGTGATAATTATATTTTAAACGGACGCAAAACCTATATAGCTAATGGCGCAGTAGCTGATATCTATATTGTTTTTGGCGTAACTGACGAGAAGCAGGGACCTAAGGGTATGAGCGCCTTTATAGTTGATGCTAATTCAGAAGGTATCTCAGTAGTACGTAATATTGGCAAAATGGGGTTACGAGGCTGCCCCTGGGCAGAAATAGCATTTAATAATGTAAAAGTATCCGCCGATAACCTTATAGGGGTTGAAGGAAAAGGTCTGGCAATGGCTAAAGAAGCCAAAGGACTAGCCAGCATATCTGAAGGCGCTCTCGTTGTTGGGGTTATCCAGGCAGCTATGGAAGATGCGTCCGAATATGCCAAGCAGCGCATTCAGTTTGGTCAGCCAATTGCTAACTTCCCAGCTATACAAAATATGCTGGCAGAAATGGCAACAAACGTTCATATAGCTCGTTTAGCTATATATCATGCCGCTGATCTAATCGATAAGGAAGAACCAGCAGAAACTGAAGCAGCCATGGTTAAGCTATTTATTAACCGTATTAGCCAGAGCAGTATGGCCGATGCCATTCAAATTGAAGGCGGCTACGGATATAGTGAAGATATGATGGTTTCACGTTATTTCCGCGAAGTTAAAGGGGTATTACTATCTGATAGTTCGATTGACTTTCCCGAACAGACTATTGCCAAGGAATTGCTAGGATAATTATAATATTGCTTCATTTGAAGAAAGGAAGGTTATTCTATGCCAAGAATACTAGTTTGTTATAAATGGGTTCTAGATGAGCAAGATATAAAAATAGCTCCTGAGAATCTATCCTTGGATACAAGCAGGGCTAAATATAAGATAAGTGATTACGATAAAAATGCTATCGAAACAGCCGTACAGATCGCCGAACAAGAAGGCGGTAATGTCGATGCCTTAACTTTTGGAACAACTGCAGTAAAACAGTCATTTAAGGATGTTTTATCACGAGGTCCGGAAAAAGTTTATTACATTGCAGATGCTGTTGCAGGTAATGCTGATGCTTATGTCACTGCCAACGTTTTAGCCGCTGCTATTCGTAAAACTGGTCCCTATGATTTGATTGTTTGTGCCGAAGGAAGTGCTGATATCTATAATCGGCAGATTGCTTCCCGCTTGGCAGTTTTATTAGGTATCCCTGCCGTTACCTTTGTTAACCAAGTCAAATTGGAGAACAGCCAGGTAATAGCAACCAGAAAATTGGAGAATTGCATTGAAATAGTCACCGTAAAAGGTCCTGCTGTTATCAGTGTGTTCCCTGAAATCTATGAAGCTCGTATACCTAGCCTTAAGCAGGTCCTGGCTGCCGCCAAAAAGCCCTCACAGGAATTAAAAATAGCCGACTTAGAACTTGCTGAGGAAGAGTTAGTACCTAAAACTGTACGCCTATCTACCAAGGGTTTCTTTATGAACAGAAAGAACATTATTTTCAATGAAGCTGACCAAGCTAATAATGTTGCTCAACTTGTCGCCCATCTGTCCAAAGAAGGCTTGGCTTAGGAAAGGAGTTTTTAAAATGTCAGGGATTTTAATATTTTCGGAAGACGCTATACTTACCCGACAGCTTTTTACTGCCGGCCTTGAATTGAAAAAAACTATGAATCAACCGCTATATATAGCAGTAATTGGTGATGAACATTTAGCCTCCATTACCAACCTGGGGGCTGATAAAATCTTTGTCTTAAAGGGTGCTAATACCTGGCCGGAAAGTTATGCTGAGGCCATAGCTAGTTTAGCCAGTAACGAACAAATAAGTGTTGGGCTTATCGGAGGCAATCTGCGCGGTAAAGATATTGCGGCCAAGGTAGCAGCTCAGCTGAAAGCAGGATTAGTAACTGAAGCCCAAACAATAGGTTTTGTTGATGGTTGCCTGCAAACTACCCGCTTACTTTATGGCGGGCTGGCAGTAGCCACTGAAGCAGTTTCCTTACCAGCTTGGGCAACAATCGCTCCCAAAACTTTTGACGAAGCTTCAATTTTAGATAGTGAAAGCGAAATCTGCACTATAGAAGTGACTGACATGGACGATCGGATTACTATCGGAGAAGTTAATTCAATTGTCCGGGAAGGTGTAGAAATTGAAGCTGCTCAACGGGTGGTCTGTGTTGGCCGTGGTTTGAACAAACAAGATGATTTGAAAATGGTTGAAGACCTTGCCCAAGCCTTAGGTGCTGAAATTGGTTGCACCAGGGGTATCGCTGAAGATTATCACTGGCTGCCGGTGGAACGGTATATTGGTATTTCTGGACAAAAGATTAAACCTGAATTATACCTTAGTATTGGCGTTTCTGGCCAGGTACAACATGTAGCCGGCGTCCGTGATTCAAAAATTATTGTGGCTGTAGATAGTAATGAAAAAGCACCAATCTTTACCGTAGCTGACTACGGGATTGTTGGTGATATTTATGAGGTTATGCCGCTGCTAACAGCCGCCCTGAAAAAATAATCAGTTTAGCTTATTTTTTAAGAAATGGGGGAGGAATATATGTCTGCCGACGAAAAATTTGATGCGATAGTAGTCGGAGCCGGGCCAGCTGGTTCAGCTTGTGCCTATGTACTTGCCCGCGAGGGTAAAAGCGTTCTTTTGGTAGAACGCGGAGTTTCTGCTGGAAGTAAGAATGTCACTGGCGGTCGGCTATATACCTATGCTCTGGAAATGGTAGAACCAGGTCTTTATGAACGGGCACCATTGGAGCGCAAGGTAGTTCGCGAACAGATAATGATACTTGGTACTAATAATGCTATTACTATTGATTACACCGATTATGATTTTGGAGAAAATATTCCTCAATCCTATACCGTTTTACGGGCTCCGTTTGATGAATGGTTTGCAGGCGAAGCTGAAGCACAAGGTGCTATGCTCGCCACAGGTATTCTAGTAGATGAATTATTAGAGGAAAACGGGAAAATTGTTGGCATTAAGGCAGGTGAAGACGAACTATACAGTGATATCGTTATCGCTGCTGACGGTGTCAATTCACTAATTGCTCAGCAAGCAGGTCTGCGCAATCAGGATATTAATCCCCATACAGTAAACGTTGGACTTAAAGAGATAATTGAACTCCCTCAAGAAATTATTGAGGCCAGATTTAACCTTAAAAATAACGAGGGCGCTGCGCGCCTAGGACTTGGCGGCACCGAGGGCATTCCCGGCGGTATGTTCCTTTATACTAATCAAAGCAGTATCTCTTTAGGCATGGTTTTAAATCCCCAACAAGTTGCTCAACACGGTCGAAAGGCCCAGGAATTGTTGCAGGACCTGAAACTACATCCTGCCATTTACCCGCTGATTGAAGGTGGGACAACGGTTGAATATGGCGCCCATTTAGTACCAGAAATTGGACTGGAAGCCATGCCTTCCAAGCTTAGCCGAGATGGTTTATTAATAGTTGGCGATGCGGCTGGTTTTGGCATTAACACCGGTACTATTATTCGGGGAATCGATCTGGCTATTGTAAGCGGTTTAGCAGCTGCCAATGCTGTAATTAAGGCTAGCCGCCCTGAACAGGCAGGCTCATTATACATGCAAGAGCTAGAAGATTTACTGTTGTTACCTACCATGAAGGTTTTTGCCCGGTGGCATCATATTCTTGATATCCCGCGGATGTATAAAGAATATCCTAAAGCTGCCATTGATTCGATGAAATTAATGTTTAAGGTTGATGGCAAGGTACCACCTAAAATAACTAAAGCAATGTATAATGTTGTAACTAAAGATGTGTCTCTGGGTCAATTGATTAGCGATACTTGGAAGGGGTTTAGATCAATATGACGATACAAAGGCAAAGTCCTGAAGAACTATTGGGTCTGAACAAATTCATGATTGATGAGGAAGAGCCCCATATTGTAATTGACAAAACTATCTGCGCAAAGTGCATTGAAAAACCTTGCCTAGTTGTCTGTCCAGCAGTACTTTATACCATGAAAGGAGGCGAAATTAATTTTGACTATGCTGGTTGCCTCGAATGTGGTACTTGCCGGGTAATGTGTAAGAATAAAGGAATTACCAAATGGCAGTTTCCACGAGGCACCTTCGGAGTGGCGTTTCGCTATGGCTAAGCTTCACTTCCAGATAGTAATGGACAAGTTGTAAAGATGGGAACATTAATACCTTAAATGGATAAGGAGGATATAAAATGCTGTTATCTGATCAGGAATTGTATGACTTAAGGATGAGAGTTCGTCATTGTGTCGAGACTGAACTGGAAGAACTACAACCCGAGATAGAGTATACTCATGTATTCCCCCCAAAATACTACGATATCTGTAGAAAAAATGATTTATTCAGGCTTGCTATCCCTGAGGAATATGGTGGTTTGGGACTAAATACTGAACAATTCTTTATGGTTATGGAAGAGTTTTGCCGTGGACCCGGAGGTATGAGAATGAATATTCACCATGCTAATGGTTTGAATTGGCGTATTCTTTATGACCATGGGCCAGAGGATCTCAAAGCTAAGTATCTGCCATTACTAGCTAACTGCGATTACTATATCAACTTTGTACTAACCGAACCCGATTGTGGTTCAGGTGCTGATATACGTACTACCGCTGTAAAAAAAGGAGATAAATATATACTCAATGGCCGCAAGACCTTAATTTCCCACACTGATATAGCTAATGCTTCGTATATAATTGCCGTAACTGATGAAACCAAGAGAAAAAAAGGTGGTCTAACCGCATTTTTCGTTGAAACTGATACCCCTGGCTACATTATAGAACCTATGCCGCATATGATGGGATGCCGCGGTGCTGGTCATGCCTATATAAGATTAGAAAACTGTGAAGTTCCCGCCCATAATATTATGGGTAAAGAAGGTGACGGCTTAGACATCTTCATGGATGCTCTAGCTCATTCCAGAGCAATGATAGCTGTAACCTGTTTAGGTATGTCCCAAAGGTTCTTAGAACTAGCTATTGCCCGGGCTAAGGATAGAGTAACCTTTGGTAAACCTTTAGTTGACCGTCAGGCTATTCAGCAAACTATTGCTGATATGGGCACTCAAGTTTATGCCCTGCGTATGATGTTGTGGGATTGTGCCAGACAGTTTGACCGTGGCGAAGATATAGAGATGAAATCAGCTATGTGTAAACTGCATGGTATTGATACAGTTCGTTTTGTATCCGACTCCTGCTTAGAGATCTTTGGCGGTATTGGATATTTTGAGGATAATCCCTATGGTCCGATTGAAAGAATGTACCGCGATGCCAGGGCTTTGTGGTTTGAAGAAGGACCTCGTACTGTTCAAAGACTAACTGCTTCAAGAAAATTAATAGAGAATAATGGTGTTATTGACTAGACAATAGGACCAGGAAGAAAACCAGGGGGACGGTTCTTGTGGTTGCATAATTATGCAACCACAAGAACCGTCCCCCTGGTTTTGCTGGTTTTTGTAACAAAATAAGTCTAAATTCTAATAAATTAACTAATAATAAGTTAGGAATGGAGGAGTGTACTTATTGATACCACATAATTTAAGCTATACTGAGGTACTAACTTATTTGCAAGTAAACCCTGATAAAGGTTTAAGCTCTAGCAAAGCTTCAGAACGACTCTTGGAACATGGTGAAAATAAACTTCAGGGTAAAAAGAAAAAAACTAATTTACAACGTTTCCTGGAGCAGTTCAAGGATGTCATGATTTTAATCTTAATACTTGCAGCGATAATCTCGTTTGTAGTTGCCTGCTACGAAAAAGATGCAAGAGGATTCTTTGAACCGGCCCTGATTATTCTGATAGTTGTTATAAATGCTATTATGGGGGTAGTGCAGGAGAGCAAAGCCGAAAAGGCATTAGAAGCTCTCCAAAACTTATCAGCACCCCATGCTCGCGTAATGCGTGACGGAAAAGAGATGATTATTGAAGCATCTCAGTTAGTACCTGGTGACATTATTAGATTGGAAGCTGGAGACTATGTTCCAGCTGATGCCAGGATAATTCAATCGTCTAGTTTGAAATCCGATGAGTCTCCCCTAACAGGAGAATCTGTCCCTAGTGAAAAAGATGCTAATATCCAGATAGCCGCAAACGCCCCATTAGGCGATCGGCTTAATATGGTTTATTCAGGGTGTAGCATTACCTACGGTCATGCCAAAGCGGTTATTACCGCAACTGGCATGAATACAGAAATGGGCAAAATCGCTAATTTGCTTGATACTGAATCCGACACCCAGACACCGCTTCAGCATAAATTAGCAAATCTCGGTAAAAACCTGGGGTTTTTGGCACTAGGCGCCTGTTTTATTATTTTTATCATTGGTTTAGCTGCTGGCATGAATATTATGGAAATATTTATGATTGCAGTAGCATTAGCAGTTTCAGCCATACCTGAAGGACTGCCGGCAATAGTAACTATTGTTCTTGCTATTGGGGTGCAACGGATGGTTAGGAAGAACGCTATCATCAGGAGGCTGCCTGCAGTTGAAACATTAGGTAGTGCATCAGTTATATGCTCAGATAAAACAGGTACATTGACCCAGAATAAAATGACACTAGTCAAAGCATTTGCTGCCGATTCTTCCATTTTGGAGGAAGTTACTGAGAACAATTCATCTCTTATAAAAAAACTGCTGCAATATGCAGCACTATGCTGTGATGGCACAGTAGAGTTTGAAGATGGCAAGGAACACCATATTGGCGATCCTACCGAGACATCTATCGTATTGGCAGCATATAAAAATGGAATGCCCCAAGACGAATTAAACCGTTTATATCCAAGATTAGCTGAATTACCATTTGACTCTGACCGTAAATTGATGACAACAGTTAATAAGATTGATGGTAAAAACATTGTAATTGTTAAAGGTGCTTTTGATGTTTTAGCAGATAAATGTATTGCCGGCGATCTGGAAAAAGGCAGAGAATACACCGAAAAACTTAGCCGTGAAGCCTTACGCATATTGGCAGTAGCTTATAAAGAAATTGATACAATACCCTCAACACCTACAACTGAAGAACTTGAAAATGGTCTTGTATTCATGGGCTTAGTTGGTATGATTGATCCTCCCCGCCCTGAAGCACGAGATGCGGTTAGGGTTTGCCGTCAGGCTGGTATTAAGCCGGTTATGATTACCGGTGACCATATTGTAACAGCTTCTGCCATTGCTAAAGATTTAGGAATCTTACTCGACGGTGATGATGCCATTACCGGAAGCGAACTCGCAATGATGCCAGAAGATGAACTTAAAGAGCGGGTACGTAATATTTCAGTCTATGCCCGGGTTTCACCGGAAGATAAAATACGTATTGTACGCGCCTGGCAACAGCAGGGTGAGGTTGTGGCTATGACCGGCGATGGCGTAAACGATGCTCCTGCCCTAAAAGCGGCTGATATCGGCTGTGCAATGGGTATCACTGGCACAGACGTAGCTAAAGGTGCATCAGATATGGTTCTGACTGATGATAACTTTGCCACCATTGTAGATGCAGTTAGACAAGGACGTGGAATTTATGACAATATTAAAAAAACTGTGGGATTTCTTCTGGGAACCAATATTGGTGAAGTACTTACCGTCTTTTTATCCATGCTAATTTGGAAGCAGTCTCCTTTAATAGCAATACATCTATTATGGATAAACCTTGTTACTGACAGCCTACCCGCTATCGCATTAGGCATGGAGGCTGTAGGTAGTGATGTTATGAACCGCAAACCTAAGCCCAAAGAGGAAAGTATCTTTGCTTACGGTATGGGTACTCGTATTGCCCTGCAGGGTGTTATGTTTGCAGTCTTAACCCTCACCGGTTTTGTAATCGGTTGGAAGAGTACGGGTAATATCACTGCTGGACGCACCATGGCTTTTCTGGTACTGGCACTTTCTCAGGTATTCCATTCCTTTAATATGCGCTCAAACTATTCATTATTTATAATCGGTTTTTTCACTAATAAATACCTGAATGGTGCTGCATTTCTATCCCTGATATTAATTATTGTAGTTGTCTTTATTCCTGCGATAACATCAGCCTTTAACTTAATACAATTACCTGCCCCAATGTATCTGTTAGCCCTGGGATTAGCATTGATTCCGATTGTTATTTTAGAACTAACCAAGTCATTAGGACTTGTGAAGCCGGAAAACTAATAAGTATTATAACAGCTCTAATATAAGGGGTTTAGACATTAATTAGATCTAATAATAAATATTATAATTTTGTATGATATTAAAAAGTAATGGGCATAGTAAAATGAGACAGGTTCAGCCAAAATCCTGCCAATATACCCCAGGAGGTGGTTGGTTGAAAAAAAAGCTGATGTTCTTAGTATTTTTCCTGGCTTCGATATTAGTATTCGGCCAGGTGGCAATGGCAACTACTATTATGAATAAAAGCGTCAGTCCGAACGGAACTTCCAATCAAACAGAGAACTGGATTCCTTTGTCCGAAAGACTTAATTTAAGCAATGCCCAAATTAAGCAGATCAAGGAGGTTAATCACAATACCTATCAATCTACCAAAAATCTTAAAATTAAATTATTAGACACCAAATTTGAATTACAGCAGTTAGGTATTGATAAATCTGATAAATCTGCTAGGGATGCGAAAATTAAGGAAATTAAAGAATTAAAAGTACAAATTCATAATGCTGAACGGGATAGACGACAAAAAATCCAGTCTATACTCACTCCGGAACAACAATCTAAGCTCAAAGAAATGAAGGGCTTAGGCTATCATGGTAGCCATTGGCAGGGAGAATGTAGATAATTTTATCTAATAACGGATGAACCTGGTCTCATTATATAAAAGGGTATAGGCTTATAGCCTATATCCTTTGTCTTTTATTGTTTGTCAGGTTTAGGCAAAAGCAAAGCAATCGTATCCCCTTTTATTTTCCAGCCAGACTCGGTTTTAAATATTTTAACTGGTATAGTCTGTCGGTATTGCTTACTGCCATTCTGATAACCTAATAAAACACTCACTTCAAAGCTGTCAGCAGTTAATTCTTCTATCTCATAAGTCCTCACATAATCATATTCTTTAAATAGCTCAAGTATTGACGCGGCGCTCTGGTTATCGTTTAACAACCTTGCGGCTACTTTTAACTCATTCTGGTCAATTGCTGTAAATAGCAATCT
This sequence comes from Syntrophomonadaceae bacterium, assembly GCA_050943255.1. Classification (GTDB taxonomy): domain Bacteria; phylum Bacillota; class Syntrophomonadia; order Syntrophomonadales; family Syntrophomonadaceae; genus UBA4844. Next base: position 6,711 of record JBMNOV010000030.1, on the reverse strand, counting down.
TATAGTATCTTCCGGCTCCAAATTTTTAATTTGGCTGGGCAGAACGCCAGCAGCCTTCCATACCATCATTTGATGAGCTAAATCAACTTTACCACTACCATGTGTCTTACTATCGCGAAAATGGATACAAAAATGGCCATTAAACTTATTGTCTGCTATTCCACCCTGACCATGAGGCATACCATTCATAGAGCCTGCAATCCTCAAGCCACTTTCCAAGACAATTACAACTGCCCGCCGTTTCCAACTCCATTTTTCACCATAAATGCTTTTCATGATAGCAGTATCCTCGGCTGTAAGTGGCTGAACATCAGCGTGACTACTGCCTCCCCGCCTTTGTATATTGAATTGCTTACGTGTTTCCATATCAATAACTGTTGCACTACTATACTTAGGAAAAAATTTACGAGCTTCGTCCCAAGTATAAAACTCACCGTATAGATTCTTAGTCTCTGGTGGAACCAATGGTTCTTTTTCAATTCGCATCGTAGTATATCTTTGTATAAAAAGAAATATTAGCAGTAGTGGTAAAAGCAATAAAAGCCAACGTAACTGGCGCAAGTTTATTACCACAGTATTCATCCTCTCCAAGCTGTTGTTTAAGTATATTCCCGGCCAGCTACTATAATTCTTTTTTTGACAGGTATCGTTATTTAACTTAATAACAGTCATACCAAGGATTGCCGTTTGCCTTTGGCTGATTAAAGATTACTATTAACAGATGTAAAAAAGCAGGGCTTTTATTTGATAATAACCCTGCTTTATTGTTAATTGGCGAATACAAATTAGAGCCACGGAATTTTATTAATTCTATCCCCTCTTAATATGGGGGTTATTTTTTTTCTAAGTGGCTCAGGAACTTCCTTTAATTTCATATCATCAACCCTTAGTATAACAGTGGTACTAATATTAACATATTCAGCCAGCTCACGTGCTGTTAATCCCTGATTCTTACGTAGATCTTTTACTTTCTTATTCCTAAACCCGAAGTTAAAAAACAATCCTCCCTCACCCCTTTTTCTAACCGTTTATAACCTTTATTATTACATAGATAAATGCGCAATTTCACCTTATATTTTTACTATTAAGTAATCCTCTATCCCAACAGTATGATTGCAGTAATACTATTAAAACTTGTATTTAGACAATGTTTTTGTTTAATATTCTCGATAAATCATCTTTAATTAGTTATATCCAAAATCGGGGATATTTTCTGGTGGGAATTGCATTATTTACAACTACAGCTACCACAATAATGATAAAAGCATCAAGAATCACGTTTCCCAAAAGCACCGGAATAGAATAGTTTCCCAGGTACGCAGCTATAGCTGTACCGCCACCGGGGGGATGAATTGTATGAGTAATAATCATTAATATTGAAGCTAGTACTACCACCATTGCAATAGCCCACCATTCCTGCCCAAAAAAATGACCTAAAATTAGTCAGAAACAAAATGTCCACCCATTACATTTCTTGGCTGAGCAAAAACATTATTATATGACATAAAAAGCATGATAGCAGATGAGGCTAATGAAGGAATCAGAAATAGCACTTGAAAGTAGTAACTGGTGAAACAGATAATACCCATTCCGATTGCTATACCTGCCAAAGTATAAAGATTTTCCTTCCACATGGCAGTAGCTTCACTTCCTTTAGAATCTAAAGTACTACCAGTGCTATTTATCTTGATAGTCGGTTCAATCATGTCAGTTTTCCTCTTAATTTTTAATAGGCAATTGGTGTATTATATTCAATTTCCTTAAGTTCAAACTGAAACCATTTAAAATCACCAGTTTTCAGTTTCCAAGTGACTTCTCCCGTGGTTGGCACTTTAAATCCACTAAATTCCTTATAATCGCCCACAAGAACAGACCAAGTTTCTAATGAATATTCACCATTTGACTCCATATACCGCTCAGCTATAAAGTTAATCGGTTCACCCTTTTCATTAAAAAAGAAGGTACCAGCGGCGGTAATCCCTTTATAGCTAATAGTCGCCTGGGCCGAGTTAGAATCAATTTCTTCCCATATAATATAGCTGTTTAATGCTGCAGTTGGAAACCAAACCGATTCTGCCAGGTATCTTATAAGCGATCCCTGATTAATTTCTTTGCCTTTAGCATTAGCCACGGTAAACAACGAAAGGAACTTTATCAGCATATTACCATTACCTTGATAATACTTATCTCTTCCCGCAATGTGTACCAGGGGCGCAGCCTTTATCTTGGCATGCCAAATAAATCCGGGTTGAGGGATTGTATAATAATTTTCCGCTTCTGTAGCCATCCATGGTTGATCTTGCTTGGTTCTTAATAATGCAGATTGCTTGGAGCGGACAGTTGTAATTCTATCTTTTCCAACTACCTGGGAATAGCGAAGCCACCTTTGAACTGGCTCTGGTAATCCTTCTAAATCTTTTTCTTGTACAATTTGTTCATTAGTTTTTACCTTACCTACTCCAAAGAGCTCTTTTACTTCTTTTTCCACCTGTTGGTTAAAAGCTAAATTGGCAATAAACGAAACTATAAAAATTAGTAGAATTACAACTAATACAACGCTTAGTATTATGAGAATAGTTTTAAGCACTTTTTATCTCCTTTATATTTTTTATCCATAACCCAGGGCATATAACCCAGGGGACGTTTCTTTTGGTTGGTTATTACTTTTGGATTACACATTTAATAATACAAATTCCTATTAATTATGCCAACTATCTTTTCAATAGCTCTCCCCATTTGTGCTCCTCTCAGAGAGCTTACAGGAAACCAAAGGGACTGTCCCTTTGGTTTCCTTTGATTTCTTTTAAACTAGTATTCACATTAACCCGCATACTATGTTAGAATGAAGAAAAATTAAAATGTCAGGCACAAAGTGCTCGGCTCTCTTGAGCAGCGGTTTAACAGATGGTTATCCGTGGGACTTCATTCTATTAATGAAGTCCCTTTTTTAGTAATATCATGGAGGGATAATAATTGGACGTTAGGACAAAAGCTGCGATACTTTCAGTTTTTAGCAATACATTTCTAGTTATCAGTAAGTTAATAGTAGGTATTGTAATAGGCTCAGTCAGTGTAATTTCCGAGGCTATTCATTCGGCTAATGATCTTTTAGCTTCACTTATTGCACTGTTCGCCGTGAAAACTTCCACAAGACCACCAGACCGGGAACATCCATATGGCCATGGAAAAATAGAAAATATATCTGGAACTATTGAGGCACTTTTAATTTTTGTCGCTGCCGCTATGATTATCAAAGAAGCAATAGATAAAATAACCAGTGGAGGCGAAGTAATTGACCTGGGGTGGGGAATGGCCGTAATGAGTTTTTCTGCCTTGGTAAATTTCTTAGTATCAACCTATCTATTAAAAGTTGGGAGGGATACTGATTCCGTAGCCCTGGAGGCAGATGGTATGCACTTGCGTACCGATGTTTTGACTTCATTAGGGGTATTGGGAGGCTTGCTATTAATTAAAATTACTGGTTACCAGGTTTTTGATCCTATAGCCGCAATTCTTGTTGCCTGTTTAATAATAAAATCAGCTTATGATCTTACGCGAAAAGCCTTTACCCCTTTAATGGATTCTGCTTTGGATGAAGAACATGTTGCTTTAGCAGAATCAGTTATTCAGGAATATAAAGATGATTTCGTTGAATACCATAAATTAAGGACCCGTAAAGCCGGACGGGATTGCCACATCGATTTTCACTTAGTACTTAATTCCGAGAGAAGTATCCAAGAAGCGCATGATCTTTGTGAAGAAATTGAGTCCAGAATTTATGCTAAAATTCCGCATTCGCAGGTATTAATTCATGTAGAACCCCCTCCTAAAGATATAAAGGAAAAGGGAAACTAAATTAGGAAATATAATAAAGCTTGTTCCTTTAAAGAAATAGGATCCTTTTTTATTTATAGTTCTCGCCATTAGCATAAAAACCTATGCATACAATCTAATTTTAGGGTAAAACTTAAAAGGATTTCATGCTTAGGAGGTGAGATAATGGATAATAGCAGGATAACTATGCAAAATTGTATGTCTTATATAAATGAAGCTAAGTGGGAAATTGAAAACCTTAGAAGAATCATTACCAGTGATAATGCTAAAACTGAAATTGAACTTGCCTATAGTTCTTTAAATGATTCTTGGAATCATTGTAATACTGCATTGCACAAAATCCAGTAAAAACACAAAATGCTCCACCTTAAATAAAGGGGAGCATTTTTAATTCTTTAAATTTAAATTTTATAAGAATAAGGGAACAAATACCAAAGAAACTATGGTCATAAGTTTAATTAAAATATTAAGTGAAGGCCCAGCTGTATCTTTACATGGGTCACCTACAGTATCTCCAACAACTCCAGCTGCATGAGCATCACTGCCTTTTCCGCCATAAGCCCCACCTTCAATATATTTCTTGGCATTATCCCACGCGCCACCAGCATTAGCTAACATGATAGCCAGGCATACACCGGAAGCAAGAGCTCCAGCTAACATTCCTGCTAAAGCTAGAACATCCCAGAGTCCCATAATTAATGGAGCTATAACTGCTAAAATCCCAGGAAGAATCATTTCCTTAATAGCTGAAGCAGTACTTATGTCTACACATTTAGCATAATCCGGCTTAGCTTTACCATCCATTAAACCTGGAATCTCCCTAAACTGACGCCTAACCTCTTCTACCATTTGGCTAGCAGCTCTTCCTACCGCTCCCATTGTCAAGGAACAGAAGAAAAAAGGTAGCATGGCCCCAAATAAAAGTCCAACAATAACGACTGGATTAAGCAAATCAACACTTTTAATACCTGCGACCTGAGCAAAAGCAGTTAAAAGGGCGAGGGCAGTAAGGGCAGCCGAACCTATGGCAAAGCCTTTACCAATAGCAGCAGTTGTGTTGCCTACAGAGTCAAGTTTGTCAGTAGTTTCTCTAACCTCATGCGGCAGTTCCGACATCTCTGCAATTCCACCCGCATTATCTGCAATAGGACCATAGGCGTCAACTGCAACTACCATTCCGGTAGTTGCTAACATGCCAACTGCCGCCAAGGCTATTCCATAAAGCCCACCAGTTAAGAAAGCAATAACAATAGCTATACAAATGACAATAATTGGCCACAGGGTAGATAACATTCCTACACCAAGACCAGCAATTATAGTAGTGGCCGGGCCGGTTTGACATGCTTTAGCGATATCTTGAACAGGCTTGTATTCATCAGAGGTATAATACTCGGTAATCAGTCCGATTATAGTACCAGCTATCAAACCAGCAAGTAAACCCCAAAATACGCCAAATGATTCTGCCGGCAATAAACTCCTTACGGCAAAAAAGGCAATAATAATCAATATAATAGCGGAACTAAAAGTTCCAGCATTTAGTGCTTTGAGCGGGTTAGATTTTTCATCAGTCCTGACAAAGAAGGTCCCAATAATAGATGCTACTATTCCCCCTGCAGCTATAATCATCGGCAGAAACACCCCGCCCGTACCCAAGGTTGCAAAACCAACTGCACCTAAGGTCATAGCAGCAATAATTGAACCAACATAAGATTCGAAAAGGTCAGCGCCCATCCCCGCTACATCCCCGACATTGTCACCCACATTATCGGCTATGGTAGCAGGGTTTCTGGGATCATCCTCAGGAATACCTGCTTCAACCTTTCCTACCAAATCAGCACCTACATCAGCAGCCTTGGTATATATACCTCCGCCCACACGGCCAAATAAGGCTATGGAACTTCCCCCAAGGGCAAAACCATTAACTATTTCCGGATCTTTAAAAATGATATAAAGAACTCCCAATCCTAGCAGCCCCAAACCAGACACTGACATCCCCATAACTGCTCCACCGGAAAATGCTATACCTAAAGCAGCATTCTGAGAAGAACGGGCTGCATTAGCAGTCCTGACATTTGCTTTGGTAGCTACTGTCATACCTATGTATCCCGCTAAAGCTGAGCATATACCGCCAGTAAGAAAACATAATGCAGTTTTTACATCAATTAAAATTGCCAAAACTGCAAATACAATAATTACAAACACGGCCAGAGCTTTATATTGTCTGGACAGAAAGGCCATAGCTCCTTCATGAATATGATTAGATATTTCTACCATCTTTTCATTACCTGGATCTGCCTTGCTCACCTTAGATGACAAGTACAAGGCAAATAAAAGAGCTAAGGCACCCCCAGCAGGGGCATAGGCGACTAAATTTCCCATGACTAACTATCATCTCCTCCAAATATTTAATTAAATTGCCTTTTACCATTTTTAATCTTTTAGTATGATTAAAACCGAATTTAATAAACTTATATTTTTGCAATGGATTAAAAAGATTTGCATAATAATTTGAATTATGCCAGATAAGCTTCCTCCCCCAGCAATATTACCAGAAGTTCCATACTCTTACCAGACTATAATAGTATCAATTTTCTAAATTACAAAAAATACTTTTCTAATTTTAGAATTTATTTCAATTTCATCAACCTCTCTATATTCCATATTATGTTCTAATATAGAATAGCAAAAAATCTAATGTTTGTCCCTAACTAATTGCATATGTTATTGATTAACCCTAACTTATAAATTTAGTTTTAAGTAATATTATTAACTAAAACAAGTACAATTATCCCAGTTTACAGAAATACTATGATATCCTGTAATTAGCTTTGCCTTCTATACATTTATATAAAAAGCTGAATATCTGCCTTGGCAGCA
>JBMNOV010000101.1:0-4404 GCA_050943255.1 Syntrophomonadaceae bacterium | reverse complement strand
AAGATTTCCTGGTGAAAATAGCGGAGAGGCCACACCCGTACCCATACCGAACACGGCAGTTAAGCTCTCCAGCGCCGATGGTACTGCATTAACTTGTGGGAGAGTAGGACTTCGCCAGGATTTATTTTTTTCTGCATAAATTTTACCATTCTATTTGCTTTTGCCATTTCGGGAGGCAATCATCCCCAAAAAGCAAAGTAAATAATAACTAAAAAGCCTAACCCAATTCGATACCAGCCAAAAGCTTTAAAGTCATTGTTTTTAATATATCCTAATAGGAATTTGATGGCCAGAATTGAAACTAAAAACGCAACAACCATACCCATTAACAAAATAGCTAGTTCCATGGAAGAAAAGGAAAAGCCAAATTTAAAAAGTTTTAAGGCACTGGCGCCAAACATTACCGGTATCGAAAGGAAGAAAGAAAACTCAGCTGCCAGGTACCGGGAAGATCCGAGTATAATTGCCCCTAGAATAGTTGCACCTGATCGTGATGTTCCCGGAATTAGTGATAGCACTTGGAAAATACCGATTAAAAAGGCGGTGGTGTAGTTCAGATCGTTAAAATCATTAATCCTGCTAATACGGCCTTTATTACGATTCTCTATTACAATGAACAGAATTCCATAAACGACCAACATAACGGCAACGGTCTGGTAGTTATAGAAGTTTTCATTTAACCAATCATCAAATAAAAAGCCTAAAATGGCTGCAGGAAGCACCCCTACAACTACTTTATACCAGATAGCCATAGTTTCTTTTCTTTCATGTGAGGTTTTTTGGGGGGAAAAGTGGTTTAGCTTATGGAAATATAGGATAACAACCGCCATTATTGCTCCTAATTGAATCACCACAAAAAACATTTCTTTAAAAAGGGCTGAAGCATTTAACTGGATAAATTGCTCCACTAAAATCATGTGTCCGGTACTGCTTATAGGCAGCCATTCCGTAATACCTTCTACAAATCCTAAAATAACTGCTTTTAATAACTCAACTAATAGCAAAAAAAACTCCCCCAAAATTAATTTTAATTATAAGCCTTAGGAAGCAAGAGAGAACATCCCTTTGCTTCCCTGTAGCATCCATCATGCTTGCCCGCTTTTAATCTATGCCGGGCATTTCTATAATAGCCTTAAATAGATCTCCATCAACTTCTATATGGAAAACTCCTTGTTGATTTTCTATGAGGCTTTTAGCAATTGATAAACCTAGTCCACTACCTTGAGTACTGCGTGATACGTCGCCTCTTATAAAGCGTTCCATCAACTCTTCTGAAGATATATTCAATTCATAGGCTGAGATATTCTTAATTATAAGTCTTACCATAGGGTCTGAGTTAATAATATCTATATAAACTCGGGAACCTTCCAGGGCATACTTGAAAATATTTAATAAAAGATTTTCCACAGCTCGCCATAATAACTTGCCGTCTGCTTTTACATATACTTTTTCAGCAGGAAAACTAAGCTTAAAGTCCAGTCCATGTTCCTTTATTTTATCATCAAATTCTCCTAAGCCTTGAGTTAGTAATGATACCAGATCAATCATTTCCAGGCTTACAGGAATATTGCCACTGGAAGCCTTGGAAAAATCAAATAGGTCGTCGGTTAATACTTTTAAACGCTGCGACTTCTGGTCAATTATATCAATATATTCTTGAGTTTTGTTGGGATCTTCCTCCTTTTTTAATAAATCGATATAGGTAATAATTGAGGTAAGAGGTGTTCTGATATCGTGAGAAACATTAGTTATTAACTCACTCTTTAAGCGTTCGCTTTTGATTTCATTTTCTACTGCTTTCCAGATAGATTCTAATAGCCTCGGCTATTTCCTTATCATCATCGCACACCAGGATATTCACGAAGAATCACTCCTATTTATGAAGTCGTTCAAATTATATCACACCCTTTATTTTTTACTTTAGGGTATAGCAGGCAAATCTTACGAAAATCTTGATCTAATTCTTAAGAAATTCTTAAAAAAGAAAAGTCCTGCGAATGCATTCTGAAAAAGTTATTACTTGGCTTTATCGGTTATTTTAGGTCTTAAAAGATTCCTTGATCAAAAATTAATTAGCAGTTTTTTAAAGAAGGAAAAACGAGTAATAAAGAGTAAGAAAAGGAATAATTAATAAGCTCAAATTGATGCATGAAGAAAATAACATATAATAGAAATAAGTGGTATAGCTAATAGTATTAAATAAAAGAAGGTGGGTGAGTAATAACATTATTTGAGGTTCTGCTGTATTCGCCTTGGGTATGACCAAGGAAAGCCTAAGGTGAATAAATACAAAAAGATTGGAAGTGAATATTGATATGGAAAATTTAAAGCATTGCCGGGTTGATATCGAGGACCAAATTCTAACAATTACTATAAATCGTCCTCAAGTTCTTAATGCGCTTTCACGGGAGGCACATTATGAGATGTCCGGAATTTTTGATAGGTTCGCCAACGATAGTTCATTAAGAGTAGCTATTGTAACGGCAGCAGGTAATCGTGCCTTTTGTGTAGGAAGTGATCTGAAGTCCAAGTTGGAATCAGGCTATGAATATGACGAAAAGCCGCCAACTGGGTTCGCCGGTTTTTGCACCAGGTTTGATTTAAACAAACCGGTTATTGCAGCTGTGAACGGTGCTGCAATTGGTGGGGGATTGGAAATAGTTCTAGCCTGTGATCTTGCTATAGCAGCCGACCATGTTATTTTTAGTTTACCAGAGCCACGCGTTGGGCAGGCTGCTATTAGCGCTAGTGGAGGCGTCCAGCGTCTGATTCGGCAGATTCCTTTTAAACTAGCTATGCGTATTATTCTCACAGCCCAAGAAATAACCGCATCACAAGCTCTCGAAATGGGTTTGATAAATGAAGTTGTTCCTGCTGAGGAACTACTGCCTAGAGCACGTGAATTGGCTAAAATGATTATTCTGGGAGCTCCTCTGGCTATTGAAGCGTCAAAAGCAGTTGCTATTGCCAGTTTGTCTTCATCATTGGAACGTAGTATTCTTGATCAACACCCTGCTTTGGTAAAAATGCTAATGAGTGAGGATGCAGAGGAGGGGCTAAAGGCTTTTTATGAGAAACGTCCACCTTGCTGGCTTGGGAAATAAATGCAGATGGGGATTGTCGGCCTATAGGAACAATGTTGCCTAATCCTTTCTTTTGCTCTACATAAGTAGTCAGAGCAAGCAAGTGGTCATTAAAACATTGGCTAAATATTTCACCAACTCATAATTCAGTTTTCTATTTTAAAATTCATTCTGGTCGCAAGAAAAGCATCTTCTGTTTTGGCTAAATCATTAAGGAAGGTGCTTTCGTTTTGGTTATTATAATGTAGTTTCCGGTTATAGTTTTCCGTAGATTGTTGTCAGAGAATGATGTACTATCTATTATTTCTTACTATCATTGCCGAAGTGCTGTAATACAAATTCTACAAAATTATGTATGATTGGGCGTTTTTTATTGGCGGCAGAGATTGCAAGATAAGTACTTCTGTTGATAGTAGGTTCTATTTTGAGTGTAGCAAGCCCCAAATGTTCATAATATTTTGCTACTTTTGAAGATACCATAGTTGCTCCGATTCCTGAAGATACTAAGCCCAATATTGTAGGCAATGGTCCATCAATTTGTAATGCAATATTTGGGTTTAACCCAATTTTTTTAAAGGCATCCATGGTATTTTGATTTATAGTGGTTTTTTCATGACAAATTAATGGATATTCAACGATCTCATCAAGGCTTACAGATTTTCGATTCGCCAAAGGATGATCCCGTTCAAATAGAATGACAACATAATCATTATATAGTGGATAAAAAATAATACCTTCAGCTTCATTATAATCAGATAAAAAAGCCACATCAATTTCATAGTTCATTAGCATAGATAATATCTCGAAACATTCAGCTTGACGCATACTAAAATTAATATTGGGATAAGTATTAACAAATTTAGATATTATGTCAATGAACCCAAAATACTGTGATCCATTAAAAGCACCTAGCGATATATGACCCTTATCAGCAGATATATACTGTTCAAAAAGAACCTTGGCATCTTTTATTTCTTTCATGATCCTTTCAGCATAAGGGATAAACTCATTACCAAATACCGTGAGAACAAGTGATCGAGCAGTTCGCACGAATAATGGTACCCCAAGCTCTGTCTCTAGTCTTTTGATCTGAATAGATAAGGATGGTTGTGATACATTAATAGCTTCGGCAGCCTTTGTAAAATTCAAGTATTTTGCAACCGCCAAGAAGTATTCTATTTGGTAAAGCTCCATCAAAAAGCCCTCCTTTAGAAAACACTTTCTTAAGAGTTCACCAATAATATCATCAATTTACATATAATTCATAATGAGTATTCTCGATTATTATTGATTATTCCTTTGGAAAAAAGGCTTTCTTTAC
>JBMNOV010000100.1:0-4461 GCA_050943255.1 Syntrophomonadaceae bacterium | reverse complement strand
CTTCCTTCTACGAAATATTTATCATAATTAAGATCTCTTTTATCAACAGGCACTCTAAAAAAGCCTCCTAGATCTTCAGCTTTAATATACTCTTCTTTAGTAAGTAGCGTTTCATATCTTTTCTCACCATGACGAGTTCCAATAATCTTAATTTCATTATCCGAATTAAAAAGTTCTTTTATTGCTTGAGCCAAGTCGCCAATGGTTGACGCTGGTGATTTCTGTACCATTATGTCCCCAGCTTCAGCGTTTTGGAACGCAAACACAACCAGCTCAACAGCCTCTTCAAGACTCATCAAAAACCTGGTCATATTGGGATCTGTAACCGTTAATGATTGTCCACTCTTTATCTGTTCAATAAAAAGTGGTATGACAGAACCCCTTGAGGCCATAACGTTACCATAGCGCGTTCCACAAATAAGGGTTCTATCTGGATTTACCGTCTTTGATTTCGCAACAAATACCTTTTCCATCATAGCCTTGGATATTCCCATGGCATTAATAGGATAAGCAGCCTTATCTGTAGAAAGGCATATAACCTTTTTAACACCATATTCAATAGCAGCTGTGAGAACATTATCTGTACCTAATACATTAGTTTTTACTGCTTCTAAAGGGAAGAATTCGCAAGATGGAACTTGTTTAAGTGCTGCGGCATGAAATATATAATCAACGCCATGCATGGCATTCTTTACGCTACTTATGTCTCTAACATCGCCAATATAAAACTTGAGCTTATCGTTTTTATAAAGTTTCCTCATATCATCTTGTTTTTTCTCATCACGTGAAAATATGCGAATTTCTTTTATATTTGTATTTAAAAATCGCTTCATAACAGCGTTGCCGAAGGAGCCTGTCCCGCCGGTGATTAATAAGGTTTTATCTTTGAACATCGGTCTACCTCATTCCCTTACTCAAAATGCTTCATAATTATTTCGTAGGAATGTCTCGAAGTATAATAATTTTCTAAATATTGTCTTGCATTAGCACCCATTTGTTTTCTTAATTCTGCATTGCATAATTGTTTAACTATTTTATTAAATTCATTTACGTTACTACTCTCACAACAAAAGCCAAAGTTGCCTTCTTCTATGACTTTTCCTACATCAGTATAAATATCAGTAGCTGCCAGAACAGGCATAGACGCCTGCATATAGGATAGAATCCGTGACGGAAAGTTTGGTATAGTAAATCGCTTATCAAGAAATATTAATCCCACATCACAAGAATTTGCTAATATTTCATAGTCATTCTTAGGTAATTGGCTAAATAATTGAACATTTTTAGGCTTTTCAATTTCTAAGTGTTTTTTTAGCTTATTAAACTCTGTTCCCGAACCAGCAATTACGAAATACACCTGTTCATTTTCTTTATTTGATTTTAAACACTCAATCAAAAAGTCGATCCCTTGAGGTTTGCCTAAGTTACCGCCATAGATAAACACTGTTTTATCAAGAGGTATATTATATTTAGTCTTAATTCCTTTACCTCTTTCTCTATCTATATTTAAATTTAAAGGTTCAATACTGTTTGGGCATACTTCTACAATTTTTTTTGATATATCTGGATTATGTTTTAAAACAAACTCTACATTGGCTGGCGACATACAACCGATGTAATCCGAGTTGCGATATAGATTCTTTTCTTTTTGTCTAAAATACCAGTAAATAGGACTCTTTTTACTGAACATATTTAAATCTACTGCATTTTGCGGAAATATATCTTTTAAAAGTAGATATGCTTTTGCATTATCTCGGTCTTTTATATATTTTACTGCTTTCTGAAATGTTATAGGTGGCGTAGAATAAATAATCAGATCAAATTTAACATTTGAGAAAAACTGTTTAATTCCTTTTATAAACTTAGATTCCAATGTTAAAGTAGAGATGCCTTTTTCAATCATATTAGTCTTTTGAATATTACCAATCTGCAATTTAAGGATTTTATATTTTCCTTTGTCAATTAGTTTAGTCTGGGCATGCTTTCTTTTCTCTGTTGGCGAAATGATACAGACTTTATGATTTTCTTTTATGAACTCTCGTATTAAATCAGTATATATACCACTTTCATCAATCGTAGAAAAGTCTAGCAATGTTAAAAAAAGTATATTCACTTTTTATGCTCTCCTCACCGGAACCCCAACATAAGTCCCTGGTTCAGTTATATCCCTAACCACCACTGCGCCTGCACCAATTTTGCAACCACTGCAGATGTTCACGTTATTGTTCAACTAATTAATCATGAAATTTAATAGGTTTTGCCGGAATACCCACTGCAGTACAATTAGCTGGTAAATCTTTAACAACTACAGCACCTGCCCCAATGACAGAATTTTTCCCTATTATTACACCTTGGGTGATTGCTGAGCCTGTGCCGATACTAACACATTCTTCAGTTTTAACAAATCCTGATATATTAACACTAGGTAAAACCGTAGTATAATCCCCTAAAATTACATCGTGGCCAATTGTACAATCTAAATTAATGATTACATGCTTTCCTATTTCGATATTCACAGTGATTATGTTTCCTGCGCAAATTATTGACCCCTCACCAATCTTAACCTTGTTGGAGCAGATAACATTTGGATGTATTAAAATAGGATAATTGTTTTTACTATTTTTAATTTTTTCCATTACTTTTTTTTTAGTGATTGGATCACCAATTGCATTAACAACATATAATTCTTGATGCATTAACCATTCAATATTTCCAACAACCTCATATCCATTAATAACCTTTCCATGAATAGATTTATTGTCGTCTACAAAACCAACTATGTTCCACTCGTTAGCCACTTCATTAATGCTTTCTATTAACCAAGCGACTTCTCTTCCAAAACCACCAGCTCCAATTATCACTATATCTTTCATAATTATGTACTTCTCCCATTTACATAGTTCCTCTAAAAGGCTCCATTGTTGCAGCTGTCTCAGAATTAATATCTTCTCTAAGAAAAGTCTTCTTTAGAGTTAGGAATATAATTTTCCAATCACCGAAAAAGCTAATATTATCTACATATTCTACATCTAATTTGAATTTATCTTCCCAGCTAATCGCATTGCGGCCACTAATCTGTGCCAATCCCGATAAACCCGGCCTAACCTCATGTCTCCGTTTCTGATGTTGATTATAAAGTGGAAGATATTGAATCAATAAAGGTCTCGGCCCAACAATACTCATATCGCCTTTGATTATATTAAATAGTTCTGGAAGCTCATCAAGGCTCGTAGATCTTAAAAACTTTCCGAACTTAGTAAGCCTCTCTGAGTCCGGTAGTAACTCCCCATTCTCGTCTCTTTCATCCGTCATCGTCCTAAACTTATAAAGTGTAAATATCTTCTCATTTAGTCCTGGCCTTTTCTGTATGAACAACACCGGGCTACCTAACTTGATTCTGACTAATATCGCAATTATCATTAATACCGGGCTTAAGACAATTATCGCAAGTAGGGATAAAATAAAATCCATTGGTCTTTTGAAAAATCTTCTATATATTCCACCTTTAGCCGTTTGCATCAACATCACCATAAATTTTTTCTTATCTCACAACATACCATAAAGCAGAAAGTTGAATGTAAAAAGTAGAACGGAAAATCTATCATTAAAACAATCCTTTAGCAATTTTACACACTCTCCACAAATCCCTTTTGAAGTAGAAAGCGGAAAGTTGAAAGTAGAAAGTTTAGAACAATCCTTTAACAATCTCGCAAACTCTCTCTAAATCTTCATTTGTCATTTTGGTATCGCTTGGTAAGCAAATCCCATTCTCGAAAATCTTCCGGCTTACATTACCGCCTATGCAATCATATTTTTCAAAGAACGGCTGCATGTGCATTGGCTTCCAGATTGGTCTTGATTCGATATTTTCCTCCTCCAAGGCTTCCATTATATCTATAGGTCTAACTCTTTCACTCAATGTGATGCAGCTCAGCCAATAATTTGGTTCATTCCATTCGTTAATAGGCATGAACTGAATACCTTCAAGTCTACCCAGTTCTCTTTTATAAAACTCAAATATCTCTCTTTTTTTAGCTACCCTCTGCTCCAACACTTTTAGCTGTCCCCTGCCAATCCCAGCCACAACATTGCTCATCCGATAATTAAACCCTAGTTCACTATGCTGGTAATGCCTAGCCGGATCCCTACTCTGGGTAGCCCAGAATCTAACTTTAGCTATTCTCTCTTCATTATCAGATACCAGCATCCCACCACCAGAAGTAGTGATAATCTTATTTCCATTAAATGAGAAAATACCATAATCTCCAAATGTGCCGGTGTATTTGCCTTTATATAAAGTTCCTAGGGATTCAGCGGCATCCTCTATAAGAACAACATTATGCTTGTTACAGATTTCCATAATTCTATCCATATCAGCTGATAAGCCATATAGATGTACAACTAAAACAGCCTTAGCATTCGGATATTTTCCAAAGGCTTCTTCCAATGCATTGGGGTCCA
>JBMNOV010000099.1:0-4463 GCA_050943255.1 Syntrophomonadaceae bacterium | reverse complement strand
AATACAATATCAAAGGATATCGTGCTGCTTGTTTTTCCATGGAGCGTGATAAGCTAGATCTTATAGCAAAAAGTGGTTATCAATATGACAGCAGTTATATTAAATTTGAACAACATCCATTATATAGAAATCTTGATTTAACTGGATTTGAAAAAATAGATGACCTCATCTATAGAAGGGGCAATTTCTTTGAGTATGAAATACCGACATTAAAGATAAAAAACTACAGTCTACCTATATCGGGTGGCGGATATATAAGATTATTCCCTTTCTGGGTGCTGAAAAGCTTAATTAAGATGTATGCAAAACAGCATCACAACTTCTTGCTTTATTTGCATCCTTTTGAATTAACTGAAATCAAACTTCCTTTTCCAAAAGAAGTTAGTTGGAGAGATCAATTGCGTGCATCTATCGGGAGAAAGGCAAACTTAAAAAAGGTTAGGAAAATTATTTTGCTATTAAAATCCATGGGTGCACAGTTTCGAGCTCTTGATCAAGATGTGAGAGAAAGAGTGGATCAATGAAAAAAAGCATCTTAGTAACAGGGAGCAATGGATTGGTAGGACAGCAGGTGGTAAAAGGATTACTTGACAAAGGCTATAGGGTTATAGGAGTTGATATAGGTGAGTCCAAAGTCATTGAAGATAATCAATTTAAATATATTTCAGCTGATCTTACTCAAACCATGCAAGTTGCCCGATTGTTTCAGGAGAATTGTTTTTCACATATAATTCATCTCGCAGCTATAGCTCACCCAATAAGAGGAGTGAATATTTCATGGAGTCGTTATTATAGGGTGAATACTTTAATGAGTCGCCAAATATTTGAGTATGCATCCAAGAAACAAATACCTGTTTACTTTGCAAGTACAGTAGAGGTTTATGGGGTTACTCAAGGAAAAGTTTCGCCGGAAACTGAACGATGTCCAATTGGGAAATATGCCAAAAGTAAGTATGCTGCGGAAAATGCTTTAATGGAGATTTGCAGTAATAGTCCATATACGATTGCTAGATTTGCTCCGGTATATTCAGATAAGGAAAGCACAGATATAATGAAACGATATTACTTAAGATATCCTAAGCTTTGTTACAGGATTGGAAAAGGAATCGAATATGAATTCTTAAACGTTAAGAAAATTGTAGAGAACGTAGTTCAATGGGCTAATTCGCCTCGTAAACAAATTATTCTGAATTTATACGATGAGTTTCCTGCCAATACGAGGGACATGATTAACGAAGAAAGAAAAAATGGACGCGCAAATTTTGTGATTCAAGTTCCGATGTGGATGATAAAATGTTTGCATTTTGGGGTAAATACGTTTTTTGGCAAACGAAGTTACAAAGCTTTTATGATATCTAAATTAATTACACCAATTACGTTTGAAAGGGAATACAATGGATTATAAAGGACTTAGGGTATTGATACTGGAAGGTTATGCACGTCAATGCCTTCCGTTCATGGAATCCTTTAAAAAACACGGATGTGAAGTAACCGTCTTATGTAATTCAAGATTGGATCTAGCGTATGCTTCGCGTTTTCCGGATCATAAAATAATTGGAATATGTGATCCTGAAAAATTTAGAGAATCCGAAAAGTATATTTGTAAGCTTGTAAAAACTGGTAAGTATGATCTAGTAGTGCCAATGGTTGATTTTTCAGCACGTATTCTTTCATCTAATAAAGTTGAATTGAGTAAGTATGCCCATATAGCATCCAATGACTTTGATGTTTTCGATAAAGCCCAAGATAAGCTGGAAGTAATGCAAGTATGTATGGAGAACCAGATTCCTTGTCCCAGGACATTGATAGAAGTTAATAGTTTTAAAGATGTTGTAGAAGCACAATTGACTTTTCCGGTTGTTGTAAAGCCAAGGCGCGGGTTTGGTGCCCGTGGATTTCATTGTTTTCATTCAGAACAAGAATTTGTTACTTTTGCAGAAAAGAGAAATTTATCACAATATGTGATCCAAGAATATATTCCACAAGGTAATATGAACTTATCTGCTAACCTATTTATAGACAACAATGGTTTGGTGAAAAGTACATTTGTTTATGCTAGCCGTCGCTGGTTCCCATTGAATGGTGGTACTGGAACTTTTAATGAATTAGTGGATTGCCCCGATGTTGAAGGAGTTTGCAGAAAACTTGCGTCACTTATGAACCTTCGTGGTTGTATTGGCATTGATTTAATTCATGACCCGCGTGACGGCATAGCAAAAGTAATTGAAATAAACCCACGTATATTAGCTTGTGCTAAAATCGGTTTTGCTGCAGGCATAGATTTAGCTAAACAAATACTGCAGAAGGAATTTGGACAGGAAGTATCATTGTACGCAGATTACGATAAAAAAGTTAGAATTAGAATGTCTCACACAGATCTACTGTGGTTTATAAAGTCTCCTAATCGTTTTAAAGCAGAGCCCTCCTTCTTTAGTGGCAGAAATGTAAAAGATCAAATTTTTTCCTGGAAGGATCCTTTGCCATGGTTTTTATATTTTTTACAGGCTATACTGCGATATAAGAGCGAAATGAACGATAGGCAAGGAAAGCAAGGTTGGTTTAGTGAATAAATCATGCGCGAGCAGGAGTAAACAAATGAATATTTTAATTGTTAGCCAGTACTATTATCCAGAACAATTTCTTGTTAACGATATAGCCACTGAACTCGTTAAAAGAGGGCATTCAGTCACTGTGTTGACAGGGTTACCAAATTACCCAAAAGGACATGTTGAAAAGGAATATAGATTCTTTAAAAATAGACAGCAAATAATTGATGGCGTGAATATAGTAAGGTGTTTCGAGATTGGAAGAAGAAAATCAATAGTATTTTTAGCCTTGAATTATTTAAGTTTTATGATTTCTGCGATATTGAAAGTTTTTATGATGAAAGAAAAATTTGATGTTGTTTATTGTTATCAACTTTCTCCAATTACAACAGGATTACCTGCAATTGTTTATAAAAATAAAAACAAGGTCAAATTATTACTATATTGCTTGGATATTTGGCCTGAATCAATAAAGTCCTATATAAAAAATGAGAATTCTATATTTTATCGTCTTTTAAAGAGAGTCTCCAGTTATGTATACAAAAATTGTGATCATATAGCTTGTACTTCAGAAGCCTTCATGGATTATATTGAATTGGAGCACGGAGTAAGCATTAACAAGATGATATATATACCACAACATGGAGATTCAAGCTATTTAAAGATGGATCTAAAAGCAAATAAAACCGATTGTTTTAACTTTATGTTTGCTGGACATATAGGTATTGGTCAAGATATTGAATGCATTATAAATGCTGTTGAACTAATAAGTAGAGATCGTAAGTTTAAAATTCATTTGGTTGGTGACGGGAATTACTTAACTAACTGCAAACAGATTGTAAAGGAAAAACAACTGGACGATAAAATTATATTTCATGGAAGAATAGATAAAACGGAAATGCCTAAGTATTATAAAATGGCAGATGCGTGCATTATAACTTTGAAAAACATAACAAAAGTTGGTCTTACAATCCCTGGTAAACTTCAAACCTATATGGCTGCTGGAAAACCTATTGTCGGGGTTATTGATGGTGATGCATCTAAGATAATTCGAAATGCTTCATGTGGATATTGTGTCAATTCAGGAGATAGCGTAGGGTTAGCTAATATTATGATTAAAATTATGAACTCTAATAATCTCGATGCAATGGGCAATAATGCAAGAAGGTATTATGAAGATCACTTTACTCTTGAAATTCATATGGATTATTTAGAGAAACTACTGCTCCAACTGAGGTGAAAAATGGAACTTATTTATTCGGATAACAATTATTCTTTTTACAGATTCAGACCATCTTTATACAAACTATTCGAAATAAATATGGAACCGTTAACATTAAGAAAGAGGATACGTTTTTCTCTTGCTTTGATTAATGGGTACGAAGTGATATATATGAAGCATTTTGATGAGTTTATTGGATATTGTGTAGTTACTAGAGGTGGAGCAGGTAGATATTCATTTACAAGTGTTAATGATATTGTGATTGGACCGTATTTTATCAAACCTAGTTATAGAGGGCAAGGGCTGTCTACATTTTTACTTAATAAAGTTTTAAATGATTTTTATAGTAATTATCATTATGCTTTTGATTATATTGAGAAATACAATACACCAAGTATTAAAGTAACTGAGAGAGTGGGTTTTGAATATTACTCTAAAGCACACATTTCCAGATTTAAACGGAAAATAATACCAAACGATAGTAAACAAAGTCTATTTATTATATATAGGTTTTTAAATAAAGATTACAGAATTAAAAGTGATTAGCTGCACTGTCCAAAGGCAATGGAGAATTGTATTAACAACCCTCAAAGATAATATGCCATGGACAAGTTGGGAAAATGTTTTTTGACAAGGAATTCACTTTGGTGTGTTACGTCAGTAAACTCGTGAAATTGCTTGGTACTATTCGTATA
>JBMNOV010000097.1:0-4539 GCA_050943255.1 Syntrophomonadaceae bacterium | reverse complement strand
CATCGGGATGTTTTCCACAACGGCATTTGCCTATGCTTCTGAGGCTCCTGCTGAAACTACGCAGGAGCAGACAGAAGAAACCGTACCGGAAACCAGTGAGCCGATGGAGCCGCTTACTCCGGATGGCAATATGACACTGGTGGACGATGAGGGGGAACATCCTTCTGCGGGGAAACAGTTCATCACTGTTGTAACGAAAACCGGCAATTATTTCTATCTCATTATCGACCGTGATGATGAAGGTAAAGAAACGGTTCACTTCCTGAACCAGGTAGACGAAGCTGATCTGATGAAACTGATGGATGAAGGAGAACTGGAGCAACTGAAACCTGTTGAGGAAACCAAGCCAACTCCTGAGCCGGAAACCAAGCCGGAGACTGATACTGAAGTTCAAGAACCAGAGCCGGAGCCGGAAAAGAAACCCAATGTTCTTCCTGCTATTTTGACTATTCTCCTGCTTGCCGGTGGCGGCGGCTTCTATGCTTTCAAAAAACTCAAGGGTAAGAAAGCAGAAAAAGCCCAGGAAAAGCCTGATCCGGATGCCGATTATGTCGATGAGGAAGATTACGGGTATGAGGAATCCGATAACCAGTCTCCAGATGAGGATGATGCGGAGTATTTGGATGAGGAAGATACCAACGAGCCGGTGTAAATGACTATCGGCGGACAGCCTTCGGGCTGTCTTACATAGCAGTCTTATATTTTGGTATATGGCTGCTTTTTTATTTTCCAGAAAGGAGCAGATGCAAATGAAATTAGTATTGGCTGAAAAGCCATCAGTGGCACAAAGTATTGCAAAGGTACTGGGTGCGACAAGGCGTGAGGATGGATACCTGGAGGGAGACGGTTATGTGGTCAGCTGGTGTGTGGGGCATCTGGTGGAGCTGTCACAGCCGGAAGCCTATGACGAGAAATATAATAAGTGGGCGTATGCAGACCTCCCTATTTTTCCGGATCGGTGGAAGTATCAGGTGTCTGCCAGCACCAAAAAGCAGTTTGGAATTCTTAAAAAACTGATGGCAAGAAAAGATGTAGAGAGCCTTGTGTGTGCGACAGATGCCGGACGTGAGGGGGAACTGATTTTCCGTCTGGTTTATCAGCAGGCTGGATGTCGAAAGCCCTTTGAAAGGCTCTGGATTTCCTCTATGGAGGATTCTGCTATCAGAGAGGGCTTTGAGCAGCTGAAACCGTCAACAGAATATGATGCTTTGTATGAAGCGGCATTATGCCGGGAGCGAGCCGACTGGTTGGTTGGAATTAACGCTACCCGGCTTTTTTCAACCCTTTATGGACAGACGTTGAATGTGGGACGGGTTATGACCCCTACTCTGGCAATGGTCGTGATGCGTGAAGCTGCAATCTCAGCTTTTAGACCGGAGCCTTTTTATACAGTAGAGCTGGCTTTTCAGGACTTCACTGCGTCTGGCGAGCGGATGAAGCAAAAAAATCTTGCGGATGAAGTTGCCCGAAAGTGTGTTGGTTCGGTACTGACTGTCACAAAGGCAGAAAATAAGGAAAAATCTGAAAAGCCGCCTGTCTTGTATGATCTAACTTCTTTGCAGAGGGATGCAAACCGGGTGTTGGGATTCACTGCACAGCAGACACTGGACTATACCCAGAGTTTATACGAGAAAAAGCTGGTCACTTATCCCCGTACTGACAGCCGTTATCTGACAAGTGACATGGAGGATATGCTTCCAGAATTGATAAAGTCGCTTTTCAACATTTTCCCTGTGGAGGATGTGAAAAACGTTCCGGTTCATGCGGCGCAGGTGATTGATGATAAGAAAGTTTCTGACCACCACGCAATTATCCCCACCAAAGAAACTCTAAAATTCAGTCTGGAGGAACTGCCTAAAGGCGAACAGGCGATTCTTCGACTGATTGCAACCCGCCTGTTTTGTGCGGTCGGTGAGCCTTTCCGGTACAACGAAAGCGTGATTGAACTTTCGGATGGAAATTATATCTTTTCTGCCAAGGGCAAAACAACAGTACAGTCTGGATGGAAAATTTTCTCCGGAAAACCTGCTGATAAGGATAAAGAGAGTGAAAAGCAGCTCCCTTCTCTCACAGTTGGTGAGGGCTTGAGTGTCCACTCCGCTGATGTAAAAGAAGGTAAAACATCACCGCCCAAGCATTTTACAGAGGACACTCTTCTGCAAAGTATGGAAACTGCCGGTGCAGATGAAATGCCGGAAGATGCAGAGCGTAAGGGACTTGGGACACCGGCGACTCGTGCTGCCACGATTGAAAAGCTGGTACGAATCGGCTTTTTGGAACGTAAAGGTGATAAGAAAACCAAGCACCTGATTTCCACCCATAAAGGAACCGCACTTGTAACCGTGATGCCGGAACAGATTCAATCTCCATCCATGACCGCTGACTGGGAGGAAAAGCTGCTCATGATTGAGCGTGGAGAATATGACAGCAATGCTTTTCTGAAAGAAATTCAGGATATGATTTCTGCACTGGTGCAGACCTATGAAAAGGTAAAAGGGTCTGATGTGCTTATGGCAAAGGAAGTGCAGACGGTGGGGGTTTGCCCTGTCTGTGGCAGTTCCGTCATAGAACGGCAGAAAGGATTTTTCTGTTCCAAAAGAGAATGCCATTTCGCTCTATGGAAAAACAGCCGTTACTTCGAGAGCATCGGAAAAAGTCTGACATCAGCGGTGGCACAAAAGCTCCTGTCCAATGGAGAGGTTAAGCTCAAAGGATGTAAATCTGCTAAGACCGGCAGAATGTACGATGCAATCGTTGTGATGACAGTAACGGAGGAAGGTAAACCGCAGTTTAATATGAATTTTGAGAACGGAGGAAACAGTAAATGATGAATGAGTTTAATCCGGATGGCAAGGACATTCGGTTCATTGACAGCCATTACAGAGATTTGTTTCGCATCCCGGATGGCGGAACGATTCAGGTACACTACTCCGATGATTCGGTAGTCATTAAGCCCTGCAAGTTTATTGATGAGTACCATACACAGATTGGAAACAATGTGTTCCACATCTGCCAGTTTGCAGAACTCCTGGAGCGTAACGGAAGCTATTGTCAGGCGGAGCCGGAAATCATGGGGGATGAAGCTGCATGGCAGGTTGGGCGAGATCAGTATCTTGCAATCCAGACCTGTGAAGATGGTTATGACTATACGCTCTTTGATAAAGAATTTCATGAGATTGATGGCGGTCAGTTGGACAATCCAGAGCTGTCTATGCTGGAAGCACGAGCTGAAATTCTGGCTGGATTTGGACTTCAGATGAGAGAACTGCGAGTACAAGTATATGAAGAAGTCATGGAAAAAGCAGAGGCTGTTGAAGCTGTAAATGCTTCTTTGCTTGACCTGGCAAAACAAATTGACCAGTTCTCTGATGAGTACGATCACTATGAATATGCTGACAGAGTTGATGATAAAAAGAGCAACATTGTTGAGATTTATCATGATCTCACAAATGGAAACACTGCTCCGTACCGGGATTTTTTAGAACAGGTTATTGAAGATTCGGATGAAATTTCTGTGGTACAGGCAGCAACACAGTTAAAGAATGAGTTGGATAAGGCGGTTTCTCGACCTAAAGAATCCGTAATTGATCAGTTAAAACAGATTTCGGGACAGACAGTACCATCTAAAATGTCGCACAGCTTCAAGGAACCCGAAAGATAAGGAGGATAATCTATGTCACAGGAAAAGATTGAACGTTGGAATGAAGTCGATGGCAATCTCGGTAATGAGGAAAAGCTGCAAGCGTTTCTGGACAGCACCACGGATGCGTATGCGATTTTGCAGCTGCGCCGTACAGACGAAACAGTTTATGAACGCTTTGAATCCTATGAAGCCCTGAAACGTCAGGGAAAAGAGCCGGACATTGACCATTATGATGTGGTCTATATGGCTCCGCTCTCCTCTTATACTGACCAGACTGCCATGCTGGAAGGACTGTACACGAAGTTTAATGTGGATCGTCCAGAGGATTTCTGGGGACACAGCCTGTCCGTTAGCGACATCGTGGCACTGAAAACCGATGCTGTGGTATCTTTTCACTATGTGGATTCTATCGGCTTTCAGGAGCTTCAGGGCTTTATGAAGCCGGAAAACTACCTGAAAAATGCAGAGATGGCGATGGAGGACGATTATGGGATGCTGGATGGCGTTATCAATAATGGCAAAGCACCTGCCACGGAAGAACGTTCTTCTGTCCTGGCACAGCTGAAAGAACAGCCTGTTCTGGATAGTCCCCATAAACCGCCCAAAGCTCACTCAGAGAGGGAGATGGAATGATGGATTTAACCATTGATGAAAAAATGCTGATACTCTTATACAGTCCGGGAACCAGAATGGGGCTGTATGGAGCATTGCAGCAAATGAAAGAACAGCTTGAGGAGGATGAAACAGAACTTTTGGATTTGACCAATTCTGTTTTGCAGAAATTATCGGATATGGATGATGAAACCTTTGAAAAGCTGAATCTTTCTCTGGATTTATGAAGATTGGAGGGAAACAATGAATCCGAAAGAGAGGTATTATTCCGGTGTGGCAAGAGA
>JBMNOV010000096.1:0-4575 GCA_050943255.1 Syntrophomonadaceae bacterium | reverse complement strand
GCTCGATCCAGATGAATCTGCAGGAGCTGCAGACCATTATTACGCACAAGATGCCGATCAAGATTTTCCTCATCAACAACGGAGGCTACCACTCGATCCGCCAGACACAGAACAGCTTCTTTGGGAAGCCGCTTGTCGGGATCGGCATTGATTCCGGAACCGTGGATGTACCGGATCTTACCTTCCCGGATTTTGAGAAGCTCTCGGCAGCTTATGGCTATCCGTACATCCGCGTGTCTCATAATGAGGACTTAAGAGATGCATTTGAGCGGACGCTTGCGGTTTCCGGCCCTGCCATCTGCGAGATTATGGTGACCCTGACACAGGAGTTCCTGCCGAAATCCGCTGCCAAGAAGCTGCCGGACGGCTCCCTTGTAAGCCCGCCACTTGAGGATCTTGCACCGTTCCTTCCGGATGAAGAGATGGATAAGGTCATGCTGGTAAAGAGAGTGAAGTAATAGCGGAGTAAGGATGAATATATTAATTTCCGGTGTCACCAGCTTCCTGGGAATGTACACCGCGGAAAAGCTGCTCGGGGAGGGACATACCGTGGTCGGGATCGTCCGCCCGGGCAGTACACATGAGAGCAGGCTGCAGCGGGAGGAGCTTGCAGGGCTCAGAATCGCGCATTTTGATTTTGACATGCTTCCGGAGGAGGATACCGTCGTCTATCACCGTGCGGCAGAGCTTGTACAGCCGGGGCAGTTTGACGTATGGATCCATTTTGCATGGGACGGCGAAGGATCTCTCGGGAGGTCCAATGCAGAAATTCAGAAACGAAACATTGCGAATGCAAAAAAAGCGTACAGGATCGCGGAAGCACTGAGCTGCCGTAAATTCCTGTTTGCGGGCAGTCAGGCGGAGTACGGACGCGGCAGCCACCAGGCACCTGCGCCCGTAAGCGAGTATGGTAAGGCAAAGCTTGCATTCGGACGCTGGGCAACCGATGAAAGCCTGTTAAACGAGGTGCTGTCGGATACGCCGGGAGAGGTCATGCAGGCACTGCACCTAAGGATCTACTCGGTGTACGGCTACGGAGATCACGAAACAAGCCTTGTCAACAGTCTGATCCGTTCGGTGCTTAGACGGGAGGAAATCTCCCTCGGACCCTGCACACAGCGGTGGAATTACATGGAGGTGAAGGACTGCGCACGCGCGATTTCCTTACTTGCCAATTCTAGCCACGCGCGGACCGGCGAATATGATATCGCGGGGGATGAGACCAAGCCGCTTCGGAGCTTTGTAGAGGATATCGTGGATATCTGCGAGCAGATCCCGGATCTTAAGGGTAAAAAAACCACGTACAATAAGCATTTCCTGCATTTCGGCGCCCGCTTAAACAATACCGAGGGCGCGGCGGACATGGCTCCGGACGTAAGCCTCCTGAAGGCAATCGGATTCCGCCAGACCATTAATTTCAATAAGGGCATCCGGAAGCTTGCGGAGAAGCTGCGGCTGGACCTCCTGGAAGCCGCTAAGACGGCTCCGGCGAATGCAAAGGCAGCGATGGATACCGATGCGCATTCTGCCGATGGCTGTAACATAGTCGCGGAGTTAGGTGCGCATGCAGGCACATACACAGATGATCGCGGCAGCATCCCGGAGGATTTTGCAATAGATACCGATTCATCTACAGGAAATTTCGACAGAGCTCCTGAGAGCTTAGAGTCCAAAAAGAAAGGAAACAACAGGATGAGCTTGGAAAAGTACGAGGAGAAGCATGCGTTATGTGGAGTCGTGCATGACGGAAAAACGCGGAATATACCAAAGCTTCGCCCTTCGGCGCGCTGCATTGCCTGCGGGAGCCGTCTCCAGCCGCTGATGACATTTGACAATATGCCGGCAAGTGCGCAGGACATCCCGGACGAGAGCGAGCTGTCCAAGGATCATCCGATTTCGCTCACCCTCTGCCAGTGCGGGCACTGCGGACTTGTGCAGTTTGATACAGAGCCGGTACACTATTATAAAGATGTGATCCGGGCGGGCGGCGGCAGCAGTACCATGCGTGCACTTCGCCGGGAGGAGTATCAGCGCCTGCTCGATACGATGGAACGCAAGGGTCTCACCGGCCGCAATATCATCGAGGTCGGCTGTGGCAGAGGTGAGTTTTTAAGCTTTTTCCGGGAATATAAAGATGAGCTTCTGCAGGAGCAAAAAAACCTGATGGAGGAGCCTCAAGGTACGTCTCTTGAGATAGAGCCGGGCAAGACTTCCGGTGCAGAGCAGCCGACAGAGTCAAATCCGGCTGCCACCCGGCTGTCAGAGCCAGATCAGTCCGCCGTCATCGGCGACAAGACGAATGAGATCGGGGTTACCGTCACCGGTTACAGACCGGAAGCGATTCGACTTACCGGGATTGAGCATAAGCCGGAGCTTGTGGAACTTGCCCGGCAGGCAGGGCTTGAGGTCTATGAGGGCTTTGCCGAGGGAGACGAGACATTCCCCAATGCACCCTTTGACGCCTTTGTACAGTTTAACTTCCTGGAGCATCAGCCCCATCCAAAGGACATGCTGCACTGCATATGGGAGAATCTCAAGCCGGGTGCGATCGGACTTGTGACCGTGCCTAGTTTTGAGTATATCCTGAAGTATGACGGCTATTATGAGCTGTTACGGGATCATATCGCGTATTACACCAAGGACACGCTCCGGAGACTGTTTGAGAGCGCCGGATTCCGCACGCTTTCCGAGCGGACCGTGAACCGGGACACGCTGGAAATCCTTGTGGAGAAGCTTCCGGAGCTTCCCCAGGAGGCGGAGCCCTATACCGGCGGCTTTACCGATGTGTCCGCACTCATGGAAAACTATGAAACGCTGCGCCGGGATATCACAAAATATCTGGATCAGCTGGACGCGGCGGGCAGGACACTTGCCATCTGGGGAGCAAGCCATCAGGGCTTTACCCTTGCGGCAACCACAGGACTCGGAGGCCGGGTGCGCTACATCATTGACTCTGCCAAATTTAAGCAGGGACGATTTGCACCCGCTTCGCATATCCCGATTTACGCTCCGGAGCATTTCCTGGATGAGCCGGTGGATGAGATCCTGATCGTAGCGCCCGGATACACCGATGAAATTGCAGGCATCATCCGGGATAAGTTCGGCAGAGACATCCGGATTCTGGTGCTGAAATCAGAAAAGATTACGGATTATGAGGCCAAGGTATGAGAGCATTTGTCTTAAAAAAACAGGGTGAGGTGGGATATGTCGAGAAACCCTTTCCGACGCTTCGGGATGCGCATGGCGTGATCCTTAAGCCGGTGCTTGTGAGCCCGTGTACCAGCGACGTCCATACCGTCTGGCAGGGCTCGCCCAAAAAGCCGGATCTTACGCTCGGACATGAGTGCATCGCCGAGATCGTGGAAACCGGCTCCGAGGTGCGGGACTTCCGCTTGGGAGAGATTGTCGCGGTGCCGGCGATTACGCCCGACTGGAGCCAGCCGGAGGTTGCGGAGAACTATGCGCACGCAGGACATAATTTCTCCGCCCACATGCTCGGCAAGTCCATCGACGGAGCCTTTCAGGAGCGGTTTTACCTCCCCTATGCCGACCTGAACCTTGCCCATATCCCGGCAGGCATGGAGCTTGACGATGCGCTCATGTGCGTGGACGTTGTCCAGACCGGCTTCACTGCCGCAGAGGAGGCGCATGTGAATGCAGGTGACACGGTGGTTGTCATGGGGATCGGGGCGATCGGACTTGCCGCTATCATGGGAGCAAAGCTCATGGGTGCGCGGACCATCTACGCGGTGGGAAGCCGTCCGGACAACGTAAAAATTGCGGAGTCCATGCGTGACGAGAGCTGTCTTGTCGAGGTGCTGAATTATAAAACGCTGCGGAGTCCTTTACCGGAGGGGATGCATCCCCTGGCAAATTCCACCAACTCTCCGGTCGTAAACTATGTGCTTCACCGCACCGGAACCCGCGGCGCGGACAAGGTGCTGATCTGCGGAGGCAATGACTATACGCTTGCCGAGGCTGTGGATATGGTGAAGTACGGGACAGGCGTTGTGTCCAATGTCATGTATTTCGGCGCAGATGTGGAACTTCAGGATCGGGAGCTTCGGAATCTCGAGGATCCACGGGCTCTCGAGGAGGGCAGAAGAAACAAGGAGATCGACGGACTGCTCCTCCCGAAGTTCTCCATGGGACGCGGCATGGCAGGGAAGACCTTGAAATTTTCACTTTCCAAGGGTGGCCGGCAGAACCTGGAACGCGTGCTCCGCTTAATCCGGGAGCATGACCTTCATCCGGGAGTTTTTATCACAGAGCATTACACAGGACTCGATAAAGCCGAGCAGGCGCTCTATGACATGAAAGACCGGAAAGCCATCAAGATTTCTGTTAAGATATAAGAGATACCTGCACACACGCGGGACAGTATCTCTGCTTGCGTTCGCGTGCGTCCGAGAGTAGAATGAGATGGTAAAATCAGAAAGAAAGCAGGATAGTTGCTTTGAAAACAATCAGTATCGTAGTACCTTGCTATAACGAAGAGGAAAATGTGGTGCCGCTTGCCAATGCGCTCCGCGAGATGTTCCTCACAAAGCTTCCGTCATATCAGTACGAGATTCT
>JBMNOV010000098.1:0-4529 GCA_050943255.1 Syntrophomonadaceae bacterium | reverse complement strand
ATCACTCCTGCTTCCCCCTACATTGATTTCTGCACTTTCAATGATAGGGGATTGGTCTGGCAGAGTGGTCCACTTTTTCGCTAGCGTTTTTATCTTTTTTGGCTCTCTTTTAGGATAGCGTTTATAGGTAATTACCAGAAATCAATAGTAACAGACACCAATCACATTCACATCCTATAATCCCAATTCGTATTTTTCGTGCCGGCTATAGCATGGAAACTACCACCTCTACTCTATAGAGAATAATAAAATTCGGATTAATTATGTGGAAATTTAGTAATAAAGCAACATCAGATACCATAAAAATGTAAAAAGTACAAATAGGGGGGTCTGGTTATTATGCCGAAAATTTTCGGTTTCTATTCAAGGCCAGGCAAAATAAGAATTATTTCCGTCTTAATTATCGTTATTGTAATCCTGGCCAGTAGTGTAGTATATGTTCAAGCGAATCGCCACCTTAAACCTATTTATGAAATTACAACAAATAAAAAAATTGTAGCATTAACCTTCGACATAAGTTGGGGTAATAAGACCCCTATGCCTGTAATTGAAATCCTTAAAGATCATAATATTAAATGCACATTCTTTTTATCGGGTCCCTGGGTAAAACAGTATCCGGAAATAGTACAAAGAATTAAAGAAGATGGCCATGAAATTGGCAGTCATGGCTACCGGCATATTAACTTAAGTACATTGAGCA
The DNA here is from genome assembly GCA_050943255.1 of Syntrophomonadaceae bacterium. GTDB lineage: Bacteria > Bacillota > Syntrophomonadia > Syntrophomonadales > Syntrophomonadaceae > UBA4844. The sequence goes on along the minus strand of JBMNOV010000098.1, from coordinate 3,829 downwards.
AAACAGAAATTAAAGAAGAAATAATGAAGGCCCACAACAGTATTAAAGAAGTAGCTGGTGTTGAAGCTAAATTAATCAGAACACCCAATGGGGATTATAATGATCAGGTTATAGAGGGTATCCACGAGTGCGAATATGAAGCTATACAATGGGGTACAGACTCCCTGGATTGGATGAATCCCGGAATTAATACGATTATTGAAAGGGTAAGTAAACGTGTTCATCCTGGAGATATAATACTTATGCATGCTAGTGATACCTGTAAACAAACCCACGAAGCACTACCAGAAGTAATTCGCAATCTTAAACAACAAGGATACACTTTTGTAACCGTCTCTGAATTGCTTAAAGAAGCTAAAAAATAGCATATGCAAAGAAGCCATTTAAGACCTACTTAAATGGCTTCTTTTTACTCATTGTCATCTTTCTTGTCATCACCTAGCTCTATATGCTCCAGGCCAATTTCTCTTAAGATCTGATCAATTAACCCCTTATCCAAATTATCACCTCCTTGATCATTATACTAACTTAATTGTTGAAATATTACTTTTTTATTATAACATGACCAACATCAAATAATATTAATTAATATTGGGCAAACCTATAAAATTTTTGCTGCTCTAGTGTTTTTTATAAAGTATTATTATCAGGTGATACGTTTTAACTTAAAGTTTTCATCATAGGTACAAGCAGCATCATTAGGTTCTACTTCAGGCTGTACTCCCTCTTCTGGATACTTAACTAACTTGCGCGGCATTTTGTCTACTACTTCGACTACCGGAATAGTATCGCCACTTGCCGCCCCTAATTCCCTGAATTTGCGAGCCGAAGGCAATACCCGGTTTTCCAAAGAACCAACCGCCCGGTTATAGGAATCAATAGTTTTTTCCAGCGCCTTCCTTAATTCTGTAAAATAGCCAGCCATTAGGTTAAGCCGATTATATAAAGTTCTACCCAATTCACTAATCTGCTCGGCATTCTCGGCAATGCTTTCCTGCCTCCAACCAAAAGCTACTGCCATTAATAAAGCTATTAAGGTTGTAGGAGTAGCTAAAATAACTTTTTGTTGGCAACCATACTCTATCAACGTCGGGTCCTGCTCCAGTGCAGCGCTAAAAAAAGACTCGCCCGGCAAAAATAGGATTACAAATTCTGGTGAAGGTTTGAACTGTTCCCAATAAGCCTTAGCGGATAATTGGCTAATCTGGTTCTTCACCTGACGCGCATGTTCTTTTAAATTCTGTAGCCTTTCAACGTCACTTTTGGACTCAATAGCGTCCAGGTAAGCTTGTAAAGGAGTCTTGGCATCAATAACAATAAAGCGGTTACCAGGTAATCTAACTAACATATCCGGACGCTGTCTTAATTCCTCATTTTGAATTGTTTGCTGCTCATAAAAATCACAATGTTCAACCATACCTGCCATTTCGGCCACTCGTTTAAGCTGAACTTCTCCCCACCTCCCCCTTACATTGGGCATACGCAAAGCTTTAACCAGCCTAGCAGTCTCTGACTGCAGTTGCAGCTGAGTACTAGCCATTGATTTAACCTGCTCACTAAGACCTGCATAAGCCATACTACGTGCGTTTTCCATTTCTTTTATTTCCTGATTCACTTTTTGCAACGATTCTTTTATCGGTATGACCAATTGGTTAATTTCCCGTTCACGTTTATCCAGATCACTACGTGCACCTTCCTGGTATTTTTCCAATGCAACTTGAGCTAACTCTAAAAACGTCTTGTTATTAGACTGTAGAGCTTCAGCTGAAACTACTTTAAATGCGTCCACCAAGTTTTCCTGAGCCTTGTTAAGAATAAGCATTTTTTCCTCAATTGCACGTTCTGCTTCTGCTATCCTTGTTTGCAATTCACTCTGTTTTTCTCGCAGATTGGTGTTTATATTTAATAGCTCAGATATTTTTTGTTCCTTTTCTAATAAAACACTTTGTAATTCTTCAATCTGTTTTCCCTTTACTTCTGCAGTTATTCTGGCCTGCTGTTCTCGCTTTAACTCTTCTTGTAGCTCTATTAGGATTGCATTAAGTTCTTCCCGTTGGGATTTAATATGTAAAATATGTTCTTCCCTACTCTGCAGTCTCTCCTTAAGAATAGCTTCTTGAGCCTCTTGCTTGCCGATCTGGTTGTTATAATTTTTCTCCACTTTGCTTTTTACCATTAGATAACCTAGGCAGAAGCCTAATAGAATCCCCATTAAAAATAATAATGCATTATAAAGCATAAAGGTACCTCACTAATTAGTTATATTACGGTATTATGCAAGTTAAAATATTATCTTACTTTAATTTAACTTACACATACGAACGCATAATAAGTTAATTGAGTACTAACACTAATTATAATTTAGTACCCCTAAATTATAAATGTGCGAGGATTTCGATGTGCTAAGTAAAGACGGGATTACAGCCCGGTTTATATTCTCGTTTTGCTTTTTCTTTCTTTCCGGTACTACAATGATTACAGGTAATATTGCTACTATCAGCGGTGTAATAGGTACTATACTTTTAACCAGTGCATTGTTGCATTATTCCCCCCTGGTAGAGTTGCTTACTTTTATTAAAACTAAAAAAGAAAACAGTTAAAAACACAATATCTATTGGCAATATAAAAAGAAAAGGTAAATACCACTAGTTTATTTTAGACCAGTTTTCATTTTCATACCTGTAAGTCTCAAACCGCTCAGTAGGAAGATTAACATCTGGCCAGCGGTTTTTTTGTTGATAATCAAGTTCACCCGTGGAGCTCTTTTGTATAGTATATTTTATAGTAACAAAACCGTCATCATTTATCATTGTAATATAAAAATTATCTCCCCTATCTCCATTGTAATCATATGGAAAATGCATAAAACAGGGCTGGTAACAATTATCTTCATAAACTGGATGTTGTCTTTGTTGGAAATGATTTAATACTATTTCTTTAGTTAATAACTTTGGAGATGATACCGAAGTTGCCTCAGGGACATTTTGAAATATTATTACTATGATAAATATCATAATAGTTACATAAATAACACGTCGCCAGTTCATATTATCCCCCTTAATCCTTTTAAATAGGATCCTTCACTTATTACCTTGACTTCACCCATAATTAAAAAATCATTGCTTATAATGTTAAAGTGAGGTTAAACATCTAAATGCCAAAATAAGATTACCGGTTTTGCGTGGTTGTAGGAATTGAGTTATTTTTAGCATTAGGAAAAAAGAATAATAGGAGTGGTAATATATAGTAGTGAATCAATAATCGGACCATGTCTATTTTTTGCAAAGACCCGGGGAGATTACCCGGGTCTTTTATGAGATTACTATTAATCTAACTTATCTATCATTTCTAGTATCATATCAAAGAAACAGGCAATGTCCTCTCGATCATTAATACCTGCCTTAAATCCTATTTCTGGAAAACGATTATTCCCGTTTATTCTTACATTAACCATGTACATTGATTGGTCAATTTCATCATCAAGCTGCTCAAGATCTAAATCTTCCCAATCTTCTTCTATCCCATCTTCCTTTTCCGCTGATGAAATAAACTGTTGAGAGTTTAATTCTTCTCCATTATCAACTATCTGGGCTACTATCCACATTACGTCGGTGGTACTCATTTCCATTTCCCTGCTTAGCTGTATGATTTCATTAGCTACTGGTGTAATTTTTAGTAAATCTGAAAGATTTACTGGATCGCCTTTGCCCCACTTCTTTTTCATAGCATCACCTCCGCGTCTATCTGCCACAATCAAAATCCATTAGGTTTATGCAACATATACACATAATAATTGTACTACTGTTATCTAGATTATATGTGAATATCA
>JBMNOV010000003.1:0-81572 GCA_050943255.1 Syntrophomonadaceae bacterium | reverse complement strand
CTTTAAAATTGAGAAATTATTACATTTATTGTTAAATAATCTATTTAGGACCATTACAAAATAATATAATACCACAAAAGGTATAGGAACTGCAAGATTTAAACATATTCCATGCTTATACAATTACTTAAGCTTAGTTTATTAAGTAATTAATCTGAAATTTTACTGTTTATAGCAAGTTTATAGAATTATTACCCTATGGCATTAGTGATAAAACTTTCCTACATAACATTATACTATTGATTTTCGTTGGTACTTTCAGGTAGTATCTTTATATAAAGTACACGCTGATAGTTAAAGGCACCTATTATATTACCTTCGGAATCATAAAAATTATTAGTGGAAGCCCCTCCCACATAAATCCTAGCATTTTTCTCCAAGCCCAAATCCCTCAGATAAGTTATTAAACTTTGGCCATCTGTAAATACTATTTCAACCTTGACAAATGTATCTGGGTTATCTTGGGGCTTTACTAAATTGCTTAAATTAAAATTACACCCGCTTAGAGTTAAAACCATTATTAATAGAAGGCAGGTAAAAATTAATCGCTTATTCATGTTTCCTCCTTCTTTCTTTAATAAATTTTGCTATATACGATAGAGCAATTCTTTATATTGCAAAAAAGTTATATAAAATTGCCATTGTTATTATTCCTACAAGCAAGGTATAAAAAAGACTTCTTAATTTTATGGCAACAATAAAGGTAGGAATTGCCGCCCACAAATATAGATTGGTTGGATTAATATTAATAAAACCTTCCGGCGCTAGAATGCTTACTCCGACTAAGCCGCCAAGAACTGCAGGGGGAACAAAAGATAACCATTTCCGTAAAAACTGAGGAAATTCCAAGCGTGATAATAACGCTACTGGGAGTATACGGGGTAAAAGGCTTACTGCTGACACTCCAAATATCATTAATAGTATATCAGTGTCGCTCATCTACTATTACCCCCAAACTAGCAGCTATCAATGTTGCAATAATAATATTGGAAAGGTTAACCATAGATGAAGGTATAATGCATCCAATAAGTATACAAAAACCCGCACTTACTAGAGCAACCAGAATATCACTGTGCTTTCTTATAACAAAAATTAATAAGCAGATATACATAGCAGGCAGGGCAAATCCTAATCCGATACGATCGGTATTGGTTATTAAGTTCCCTAGTATTGCACCTGCCAAAGTACTAATTATCCAACCAAAATGCGAGGTGATATTGAGTCCGGCCATATAAGAAGCCGAAGCACTGTGATTTTGATATCGAGTAATAGCTACAGCATATGTTTCATCTGTTAAGCCATATGATAAAAGCGTAGCTAAGGTAGGGTTTACATTCTTTAGATAAGGCACCATAGAAGTTGCAAAAAGGAAATAGCGTAAATTGACCAGTATATTTGCTGCAATAATCGTAAATAGTGCTCCCCCTGCCTGCATCACGCCAATAGCAATATATTGGCCCGCACCAGTAAAACACATAAGCGACATCAGACATGCCTGGAATACTGTCATCCCCACTTGATTTGCTAGTATGCCAAAGGCAAATCCCAAGGGGATATAACCTAGTACAATGGGAAAGGCATCCTTAATGCCTATATATAATTCCTTATTCCTCATATTAAGATCCTACTATAAAATATAAAAAAATATATTAGCTATTATCATAATTGATAAGCTAAAATGATTTTAACACTGTTTGTTCACTACATAAAGGCTATTATTGAGTATCCTAATCCTATTTCATTTCAAAACATTTTTTTATTTTTTTAGTGCACTTCACTTTTACTAAGATTTAACTTGATTAGCCATAGTCTTGACATTACCCGTTATTTAAAGGTATAAAATAAAAAGATCTTTAACAGAAAGGCGGTGGTAAAATGGAACCTTTACCACGATCGTCGCATTTATTTTTAATCAGTTACTGTAGTAATAAAATAGGGAGGGTTACATTTTCCCACCAAAATGTTGACTAACCCTCCAAGAAAAGGAGGGAACCTATGATTAAGACCTATTTCTACGATCATGATCAAGATATTATGTTGCATGACATTAACCTTTCAAAACTTGATAAGCTATTGGTTAACCCTAATAGTTTACTTTGGATTGACTTATATAATTGTTCTTCCCAGGAGTTAAATTACATCGGAGAGCTTTTTAACTTTCATCCCCTTGCTCTGGAAGATTGTTTACAGCTTAATCCGCGTGCTAAAGTCGATCATTATGATAACTACAACTTTTTTGTTTTTCATGCATTAAATTATTATGAAAAAGCCGAGGAAGAAGATGAAATAAGCAGTATTGAGCTAGATGTTTTTATGGGTACTAATTATATCGTTACTATTCACCCTATTGCTTTGGCAGCGGTGGGCAATATAGCTCGAATATCCCTAAATAGTACAGAATTTACCAGTCGAGGTCCTGAACATTTATTATATAAAATTATCGATAATATTGTTGATGACTATTTTCCTATTATCTCCAGAATAGGGGAACGGATAGATGATTTGGAGGATAATATTTTTTTAAATCGGGGACATGAAATAACTGAAGAAATATTGGCCTTGAAAAGAACTATTATCCTACTACGAAAAGTAATAATTCCCCAAAGAAGAATTTTTAGTAATATCAATGGGCATTACTCCTTTTTGGTAAAGGAGGAAAATGCACCTTATTTTCTGGATTTAGTCGATCATCTCGATAGTATAGTAGATACAGCTAATACTTACAGAGATCTATTAAACAGTTCAACCGAAACTTATTACACCATTATTAATGGTAGAACAAGTGAAATTATAACATGGCTTACTATCTTTTCAATTATAATGATGCCTCTAACTGTAATTACAGGATTATTCGGCATGAATGTTTTTATACCAGGGAGTGATAATCCCCTCTATATCTGGTATATAATAACTGGGATGATTATCCTGGTGCTTGTTATGCTCGCTTTTTTCCGTTATCGCAAATGGCTATAAAATAATAAAGACGCTTTTAAAGATCAAAACCTAAAAAAGCGTCTTTATTCACTCTTCTAATCTAGGAATATTTTATCAATATATTAGTTATTAACTGCGCCATATCATTGACATAATCCTGTGCCATTTCTATATGTTCGTAGACTTCTCGCCATTTGATGATAGCTATAGGGTCTTGCTCAATTTCAAATAAATAAGCTAAACCATTACGATATAGACTATCCTGGCTGCGTTCCAGCTGGTTTATCTCTTCACATGTGGCCAATATTTCCTTTTTATTACGCTCCAATGAGTCAAGCATGTTTAAAGCTTTGGCCTGAAGAGTAAGAGATCTGTATAGGATTTCAACCATTTCTTTAACTTGCTCACCAGGTTCCCCGGTTTTATATAATATCATACGGTCAATTATACCTGTTATATAGTCTATAGTTGTGGAAAGCTTTTGCACCAATTGAAAGGTGTCTTCACGGTCAAAGGGAAGTATAAAACTTGTATTCAATTTTCGCACAAGATCTTGAATAATTCGGTCTCCCTCATGCTCCATGGCAGTAAGTTTAGCCATTTTTATATCTAGTTCCCGATAGTCATTTACGACATTACATAAAATTTCCCCACCCCTTACTACTACTTGGGCACTCTCACTAAAAAGCACAAAAAGCTCTACATCTTTTCTTCTAAATAAACGCACTTTCGTCCCCCCCTTTTTTATCTATTACCCAGTGCGTTAATGCAATTAATTCATTAATTGATATATTACACCTATACGTTATATGAAGGATAGTTCTTGATCTCTATAAAAGTTATTTTAGCTACATAATATAATTAAAGGCCACGTAAATAATCCGGTCTAAGATATCGGCTATCATTATTTTCAATAATACTGTTTATTAGCCGAAGGATTTTTTCCTTATCTTCAGGGAAACGTCCTTTTATAGGCAAGTAATTGGAAGCATGATTACTACGGAATTCAGTACCATTTACATATAGATTTTTTATTATTATTCGCAACTCTTCGAGGATCTCGAAAGGTTCTGGAAGTTGAAATTCTTTATTCTTAACTTTTCGATACAATTCTGTGTTTCTTTCAATCATTAGAGTTAATGCACCTAAATAATCAGGGTTAATATCATTACATATCCTAGCAGTGTTTATTGCATGATCTACTGCCTTAGCAGTCCTTCCGGCTAAACCAAGTACTATTGTGGCTGATAAAAGAATGCCTGCTTTTCTTATCTTGTGGCCAGCTTCTACCATCTGCTCATAATTAACACCTTTTCTTATTTCCTGTAATAAGATAGGATCTCCGGTTTCTATTCCTAAATAAGCAATAGTTAAACCTGCTTTATTAAGTGCTAATAGTTCATTCATATTTTTATTTAGTATACTTTTAGGACTAGCATAAATTCCGATATGGTTTAAACTTGGAAATGTTTTTCTTAGTTCTTGCAAAATTACTAATAAATCATTAGTATTCATTCCCAAAGCATCACCGTCAGCCAGGAATACTTTTTCTATATCGTGATAATACTGTTTTGCCATGCTAATATCTGCTACTATTTCATGCAATGCTCTAATCCTATATTTTTTATCTTTATACATACCACAGAATGTGCAACGGTTATGGCTGCATCCTATTGTACATTGAAGAATGTAACTTCTAGCTTCACTGGGAGGACGATAAATATTACCTTCATACCTCATAATGTGTACCTCCTTAATGTATCTTAGTTTATACAAATTCAATAATTTTGTGCAATACTTTACTTTTTATTAATTATAATCTAGCCATAATTTTTTTTATCTTGTTCACAATAGTAATAGGATGCGAGTTTTATTTGTTAGGAGGTTTGTAATATGGCGAGGAATAAAGGAATTATGTCCGACCGACTGAAATATGAAATTGCCCGTGAACTGGGTGTAGATCATATTGTAGCAACAGAAGGCTGGGGTAGTGTCAGCTCCAGAGACTGCGGTAGGATAGTCGCCAAAGCAATTGAAATCGCAGAAAGAAACGTTGCCCAGCAATAATAAACTCGCTCCTTTTCGGGGGTTAAAACCCCCGAAAACTAAATTTTGGAGGTGTATTTTATGCTAACCGGAAAAACCCCATTAGGGGATGTATTAAGAATCCCAGGTGCATCTGAAATTTTTGAAAAATATGGCATCAGATGTATGGGATGAATGGGTTTAAGGTTTGAAACCATCGAGCAGGGTGCTCGAGCCCATAATATTGACCTGGATAAATTACTCGATGATTTACGTAAGGTTGAGAGTGAGCAATAAGGTATAAGCCCTTATTGCTCACTCTTAGTATTCTCAAAAACACTGCCAATACTAAGCCTAGAGCTAGAGATTATAAGATTTTAATTATAAAAATAAATTGTAAATTGGTAAAATATTAGATGGTTGTTTTATTGTTATAACTAATTATTTTATTTTCCCAAGTGCGTAAGGTTAACTGGTCTTCATTTATTGAAATTAAGTATGGCGGTAAAAGAGGTGTTTTTCCCATTCCTGAAGGAGCGTTAATAATATAAGTTGGTATTGCCAAACCAGAAGTATATCCTCGTAATTGATCCATGATCTCCAAACCCTTTTCTACACTAGTAATAAAATGAGCAGTTCCTTTAACTTGTTTGGCATGAAAAAGATAATAAGGCCTTACCCGTATTCTAAGCAATTCTTGATTTAGTTTTTTCATAATATTGGGGTCATCATTAATGTTTTTTAATAATACGGCCTGATTCCCCAGTATACATCCACTATCTATAAGCATATCACATGCTTTTTTGGCTTCATTTGTAATTTCTATTGGACTATTAAATTGTGTATTAATATATAAAGGAGGATGTTTAATTAGAACCTGACATAATTCCGGTGTTATTCGTTGGGGAAGGGTAACAGGTACTCTAGTTCCGATACGTTTAATTTCAACATGTTCGATTTTATCTAGTTCGCCCAGCAACCAATCCAATTTCTTATCACTCAACATTAATGCATCGCCACCAGTAATCAACACATCTCTAATTTCCGGATTTTCCTTTATATAAGCTAATGCATCTTCGAGCTGTTTCCGATTGGCATGAACATCTCTTTCACCAATATTTCTTCTACGCTGGCAATGACGGCAGTACATTGCACATTGGTTACTTACGTTTATTATTAAACGATCAGGATAACGACGAGTTACTCTGGCTACTGGACTGGTAGTAAGTTCTGCCATAGGATCCAGTTTGCCATTTTGGTCATGGATCTCTCTAATATCGGGAATTGCTTGTTTATATATAGGTGATTCGCGATAGTTATCAAAATCAATCAGGCTGAGATAATAAGGAGATATAGCCCAGCGGTATTTATGAGCTACCTCCGCTATTTCATCATGTTCACTCTTTTTTAGACCCAAGATAGCGGTTAAATCTTCAACATTCGAAATACGATTATTAATTTGCCAAACCCAATTATTCCAATCGTCTAGAGAAGCATTGAAAAATTTAAGTATATGTTCCCGATTTTCTTCATTACGCTTACAGTTTCTAAACCCAGTTTCCAATTCTGGCTCTACATCCAAATAATTTTGGATTTTTGAGCGTAGTTCACCTGCCCGACTAAGAGAAATAGTTAAGTTATCAATTGTTTGTACATTCACAAAATACCCTCCTTAGCCATAATTCTGTACACGGAGGGTCAAAAGTACAACTATATTGTATTTTAATCCCTCCCTTAATACGCTTACGAAGTTAGCTGACGGGTTAGGGCTTAAGGGTAGCCCTTCATTACTGTAATGATTCACCCCAAATTCGGTTCCTCCGTTCTGCATGCTAAACAGATTCAGCGATTGCATTAATATTAGGTCATTAACTCCCCCTTTAAATGGATTATATTTAATTTATAAATTTAAAGCAAGCTTTGTCTCCTTATTCACATTTTACTTGCTCCACAAAAAATAGGCGGAAACTATTAAGATGATTACAATTAGATTTACTATGTCGAGTCCGCTTCCGATTAGTATCCCTAATATAGCAGTTAACCATAAACTAGCGGCTGCGGCTAGACCTCGAACCTCATTTTTATTCGATATCCAAATTAACCCTGATCCTATAAAACCAAGAGCAGCTACAATCTGAGCGGATAGTCGCCCTGGATCACCAAACCAAGGATAATTAATTACTTTATAATATTCAGTTGATACGATCGTTAAAAGAGTAGTACCGGTACAGATTATAGTAAAAGTACGCGCTGCCAGAGCTTTAGTCTTCAAACCTATTATCGTTCCAACAGCAACCGCCACTAATAACCTTGCCCAAAAATATTCGAACATTTAAAGTACCCTATAATTAGGAGCTTCCTTGGTTATACTTATATCATGAGGATGGCTTTCAATAAGACTTGCATTGGTAATACGTATAAAACGAGTCTTAGTTTTCATTTCTTCAATATTTCTTACTCCACAGTATCCCATTCCTGCTTTTAACCCACCTATTAATTGGAAAATGGTCTCTGCTACATAACCTTTATAGGGTACCCTTCCTTCAATCCCTTCTGGTACAAGTTTTTGGGCATCTTCCTGGAAATAACGATCACTGCTACCCTGAGTCATAGCCCCTAAAGAACCCATACCACGGTAGACTTTATAGCTACGCCCCTGAAGAATAACAACCTCACCTGGGCTTTCTTCTGTTCCAGCAAACAGGTTCCCTAACATAACAACATCAGCTCCTGCTGCTATGGCTTTAGCTATATCTCCAGAATACTTGATACCTCCATCAGCAATTATAGGTATGCCATATTTGCTGGCAACTGCTGAACAATCGACTACTGCTGTAATCTGAGGAATTCCTATACCCGCTACAACCCGGGTTGTACAAATTGATCCAGGCCCTATCCCTACTTTAATAGAATCTGCACCAGCTTTGATTAGATCCTCAGTCGCTTCAGCCGTAGCAACATTTCCAGCAATAAGCTCAATTTCAGGAAATTCTCTTTTAATATCAGCTACAGTTTCTACTACCGCACGCGAATGTCCATGGGCAGTATCTACCACTATCACATCGACTCCAGCTCGGATAAGTGCTTGCACCCTCTCCATAGTATCACGTGCAATTCCTACTGCAGCACCTGCCAGTAAGCGCCCCTTGCAATCTTTAGCAGCATGGGGGTATTTATAAGTTTTTTCAATATCTTTAATTGTAATTAGACCCATCAAATTAAACTCATCATCAACAAGAGGCAATTTTTCAATTTTGTGTTTCCGCAATATTTCCATAGCCTCTTGCATGCTGGTACCAACCGGGGCAGTTACGAGTTTCTCACTAGTCATAACATTTCTGATTGGCTGATTAAAATCTGTTTCAAAGCGAATATCTCTATTAGTTATAATACCGACTAGTTTTCTGCCTTCAATAATAGGAACACCTGATATACGGTAATGTTCCATTATATCAAGGGCATCTTGTATCTTGTTATCTGCAAACAAATAAAATGGGTCAGTAATAACTCCATGTTCCGAACGTTTTACTCGATCAACCATACGCGCTTGTTCTTCTATTGACATATTTTTGTGAATGATACCGATACCACCCTCACGGGCTATGGCAATAGCCATTCTAGTTTCAGTAACAGTATCCATACCAGCACTCATCAGTGGAATTTCTAACCTGATTTTCCTGGTTAGCCTTGTTGATACATCCACATCTTTAGGCATAATCTCAGACTTTCCCGGTATCAACAGCACATCGTCAAAAGTGAGACCTTCCTTGCTGAATTTATCTAACACTATTCTGGCCTCCTAATAAAATTTAGAATATATTATCTTATTATAATATAAATTTCAATCATATGAAGAAAAACTATCTTAATCGCCACCAATAACTGAACTAATACCATATTTCATAAAGTGCTCCTCTAACAAACTTATGGTATTTATACTAACTCCATACTTTTCTGCCATATCATTTATACCTGTTCCAACTTTAAGATCACTTATGAAGCTATCAAAATCAATCCCTGCTTCTTGGCACATTTCATTTAAAGCCGGAACCCTGCTCCATGGGGGATAAGATCCTTTGTCATAATTCTTTGCCATAATATGCCCTCCTTGTACAATATAGTTAATTTTCCGACGTACTGAAAAATCAAACTTTTAATCTCTTTAACAACCACATAGGAACTCTGATACCTTTTGTCTAAATTTTCTCGTAGTGGCAGGGGGCTTCGATGTTCCTCCTTGGGAAGCTTGACTGTCCCGGAAATAAGAATGCTGCCCCTCCCCTATGAGATGTTTCGAATGAGCACGTTGGGGATGCGGCTTGCTGCATGCCTCGAGTTACGAGCAAGGTTGATACTCATAGGGAGCTGCGCTTGGTTCACTTGATCTATTCTCTTTGGAAAGATAACAGGCCGTTTGACCCTAACTATCAGTGGTCGCCTACAAAATCTCTTTAGTATCAGAATCTCTATGTGATTGTCAAAGAACATTTTTTATTATTTTGTTGGACTTTTCATAGCACGTCTTATTGAATAAGTTGTAGTAATGATAAGTCATAAAGGATTTTAATTGCATTCTTTTCTTTTTTGTAGCTTACCCAGATTCTCTCGAAATAAAATACCCGCAGTTTTACTACGGGTTTTTATTAATATATATTAAAATGCAAATTAAAATCCTTTTTATAATGAACTATTTTTTAAACGCATATGTGTATTGTCAAGGTCTACTACAATAACTTCTCTGCCTATCTTTTTAACCGCATCCCATGGTATTACCATCTTTTGCCGGTCAACCCAAAATGTCAAAGCATTACCCTTATTAGGTAGTATAATAGATATTATCTGCCCGCTTTCTTGGTCAACCATCATATCTGATTCTCCAACTGTGCCCATTCTCATACCATCATATATATTTACCATTTCCTTACCTACTAATTCACTAAGCCTCATATAATCCCCCCGTTAAGTTCCGGTATGGCCAAACCCTCCTGTACCCCGCGGAGTATCTTCAATCATTTCTACCTCAAAAAATGTAGCCTTGGCTACCCGACTGAAAACCATCTGGGCGATCCGGTCACCCCTTTGTAAAATATACTCTTTATCACCAAGATTTATAACAATAAGCTTTATTTCTCCCCGATAATCACAATCAATAGTTCCAGGGGTATTTAACAGGGTAAGGCCATGTTTTAATGCTAAGCCGCTGCGGGGACGAACCTGTGCTTCATAACCCTCAGGCAATGCTATAGCAATACCAGTAGGAACCACCACTCTACCTCCAGGTTTAATAATTAACTCAGAACTATCAATTGCTGCATGTAAATCCACACCGGCTGCCCCCTTGGTCATATATTGAGGCAAGGGCAAATCAAAAGAATGTAACCTTTTAATTAGTACCTCCATCCTTAGTTCCACCATTTATTAAACTCACTTTCTACACCGGGCAGCACTTCCGCACTACCTATAACGGCCATGGAAAGCTGAGAAGGGTTAAGGATCTCAGCTGCTAATGAATTAACCATTTGTGCGCTTACCGCGTTAATCTGATCTAGGATCTGCTCTATGTCGAGTACCTTGTCATACAAAAGAATTGATTTCCCTAGTCTGCTCATTCGGTTCATGACACTTTCCATTCCCATAAGCATACCAGCTTTCATTAATCTTTTTGTTCGTACAACTTCCTCCTCGCTTACTCCTTGTCCAATAAAACGGCTTAACTCAGCATGTAAAGCCTCAAAAAATTGCGGAACCTTACTAGCCCCAGTACCAATATAGATTACATAAGCTCCACTATCCGAGTAATTGGTTGAGTAAGAGTATACAGAATAAGCTAAACCTAATTCCTCTCTAATAGCTTGAAATAAACGCGAACTTGCTCCACCACCTAATATACTATTCATAATATTTTGGGTATACCTTTTATTATCTCGGTATGATATTCCTGGTCCGCCAAGACATATTTGGATTTGTTCTATATCTTTTTTTATTAGTTTAACAAAGGGATAATGGGTGGAAGTTTTATCTTGGAAAAGCTCGCATGTTTTCCAATTTTGCTCATTTAGATAGCTTTCAACCTTATCCTTTACCTTAGCGACATCTACATTACCTGCAACCGCTATAATTATATTTGCAGGACAATAAGCACGTTTATAATAGTCAAAAATATCATCTCTTGTAAAAGCTGAAACTGATTCAAGGGTCCCCAGTATAGGCCTGCCTATATTATATCCCTGCCATAATTGTTGGCTAAAAATGTCGTGAATAAGATCATCTGGGGTATCTTCATACATATTGATTTCCTCAATAATGACCCCTTTCTCGGTCTCAAAGTCTTTTAATTCAAAACTAGATTGAAAAAGCATATCAAACATAATATCCATAGCATTATAAAGGTATTCATCTAAAGTACGGGCATACAGACATGTATACTCCTTTGCCGTGAAAGCATTTATCTGGCCACCTATATTTTCAAAACTTTCAGCTATCTCCCGAGCGGTTCTTTTTTTAGTACCTTTAAATAGCATATGTTCGACAAAATGACTTGCTCCTGACAAAGATAAGGTCTCATGCCGCGACCCAACTTTTATATATATTCCCAGTGCAGCTGACCGGATATAGGGTATTTCCTCTATTACTAGCTTGGCTCCGCTATCAAGGTTCCAGTAATTAACCACATCCATTACCTCCAAAAATCTTTAATACAATATTCTTGCCTAGACTGTGTTTTCCTTTATATTAATAACACCTTACTTTATTAATAATTTTTCTTATCCCGGTTAACTTAGAATTTATTTTCTGGCGACAGACTAGATCTGTACTCTGGACGAGTTTGTTATCAGCATATACCGACACAGTTCCAAGCTTTTGACCAGCATTTACCGGAGCATTTACTTTATAGATTACATTAACCTTTTTTTGAATATCAGGGCTAGATTCAGCAACCCATACAAAAATATCGTGGGCCGGATATAAGTCTATATATGAAGATACCCCATCAACTACTTTAACTTGTTTAAATGGCTGGCTGCTATCAATAATTTTTACCAGACTACTGTTATTAAACCCATATTCCAGTAAAGTAGCACAATCCTTACGGCGGTTACCAGATCTTAATGTAACAGCTACAAGTTGGCGCCCTTCTCGTGTAGCAGAAGCAATGAGGCACTTTCCGGCAGCATTAGTAGTACCAGTTTTTATCCCATCTGCTCCAGGAAAAGTACCCAGTAAACTATTAGTATTATAAATCGTTATAGGCTGGCTATAGCCAGGATGTTGAAATTCAGTATGACGGCTAGCAACTATTTTCTTCAAATACTCATTTTTTAATAGGTAACACCCTATCCGAGTCAGGTCAAAGGCAGTACTATAATGGTCTGCAGATGGTAAACCAGAGGCATTACAAAAATGAGTTTTAAAAGCTCCCAGAACAAACGCTTTTTTACTCATTAAATGAGCAAAAAAGCGCTCCTCCCCTGCAACATGTTCGGCTAATACTACAGCTGCATCATTAGCTGAACGTATTAAAGCCACCTTTAATAGCTCAGAAATTGGTATATCCTGACCTTCCCTCAAACCTATTGCGTATTCTGGTGTTTTTTGCGCATGTAGACTAACTAAAGCAATCTCCTCTGGGTTAGCATATTCCATAGCTAGTATAGCAGTCATCATTTTTGTCGTGCTGGCTACTGGCCGCATTTCATCAGCCTGGCTAGAAAAAATAATCTGCCCACTACTTGCATCAACCACACAGAAGTAGTTTGAGTTAATATAGGGTAATGCAAGTAATGCAGGAGAATAAATTAAACTAAGAACTAATGATAGAATTAAACCTGCAATTATCTTATTCTTTGTCTTTATCATCTAGAAATTTCCCATTTTCATTTAATAAAATTTCTTCGATCGTAACCATTTTATAACCTTCGTCTTGCAACCCTTTCAGCATAGCTGGTAGTGCCTTAACCGTGGGCTCAGTCGGATGCATAAGAATAATTGCATCATTATGAACCTGGTTAAGCACCCTTTTAACGATAGTGTCGGGACTTGGGCGCTGCCAATCTATAGTATCTATACTCCACATGACTAGATCATAATTAATATTGGCAACAGCCTGCATAAGCTGTCTACTTTGCTCACCATAAGGAGAGGCAAAAAAACTGCACTGTTTTCCTGTTATTTCATTAATAATTTTTTCAGCCTTCTTTATTTGCTCTTCTGCTTGAGTTGGTGAAAGTTGATTAAAGTGCACATGTTTATAGCCATGATTTTGTATACTATGTCCAGCTTTACTCATCTCAGTTAATAATTCACGGTTTTTTTCCACCCATATACCAGTAGGGAAAAAGGTCACTTTAGCATCATACTTTTTAAATTCCTCGAGCATAGCTGGAATATATTCTTCTCCCCAATCAACATTGACGGTTAAAGCTACTGCTTTTTTACCTGAATTACCTTGATAAATAGGTTCTCGCGAACGAGACGCTATACCGACTTCTCCAAAATACCAAAACGACATCCCCAGAAAACCACAAAGCAATACAACAATTATAGCGATCACCTTAATATTCTTTTTACTAACAAAGTATATTTTCATAATTCCCCCCCCTGTAATTATATTCTAAGATTAAAATAATAACTGACTCAAAAGTAAAAGCCGTCCACAGTCCGCATTTTTTAGCTTTCTACCCATCTTTTTTGATTATTTAATGCTTCGTATTAGAATCATCCTTAATTAAAAGTTCAGTTTAGTTAATCTCTTACAAACAATTTTTATAAATCTTTAACACCTCCAGAGTATTTTAATATAAAAAATATATCAGTTTGTTAGCTCTGCAAGTATTATTATCAATACTATATTACTATTCTGGGCTTAGTATACCTATGCGGGTTTTACCTTGAGATCGATTAAATGTAAATAGCTTACCTCAGTAATCTATCAGAAAATACAAATAAACCGAGGAAACTCGGTTTACTTGGAGCTATTTATTGAGGAATCATAAAAAACTAGGTATTAGAGACTGACTTGACAGTATTCTTAAGTGCTGCTTTACGGGAAAGGTTTACCCTACCCTGCCGATCTATTTCAGTTACTTTAACCATTATATGGTCACCTATATCCACGACATCTCGTACTTTATTAACCCTTTCCTCAGCTAATTGAGAAATATGAACTAACCCTTCTTTACCATTAGTTCCTAACACACCTGGGATTATTTCAACAAAGGCTCCAAAGTCCATAATGCGTTTTACAGTTCCCATATAAGTTTTACCTACCTCTACCTCAGCAATAATTGCTTCAATAAAAAATTTCGCCTTCTGTGCAGCTTCCTCATCAACTGCCATAATAAATAAACTACCATCATCCTCAATGTCAATTTTGCATCCAGTTTCATCTACGATTTTATGAATAGTCTTGCCACCTGGCCCAATGACCTCTCGTATTTTATCAGGATGAATCTGCATTCTTATAAGACGCGGTGCGTAAGGAGAAAGCTCAATATTAGGCTTGTTGATAGCCTCCATCATCTTTCCCATAATAAACATACGTCCTTCGTAGGCCTGCTGTAAAGCGGTTTTAACAATCTCTCGATTAACCCCAGTTATCTTTATATCCATTTGCACTGCAGTTACGCCTTTTTCTGTTCCTGCCAGTTTAAAATCCATATCACCCAGGGCATCTTCAATACCTTGAATATCACTAAGTATGGCAAATTTATCTTCACCTTTAACCAGACCCATAGCGATACCTGAAACTGGCGCTTTAATGGGTACCCCAGCATGCATTAAAGAAAGCGTGCTGCCACAAACACTCCCCATCGAACTAGACCCATTAGATTCAAGAACTTCGGATACTACCCGAATAGTATAAGGAAATTCTTCCTCGGAGGGAAGAACTGCTATCAAGGCTCTTTCAGCCAGTGCACCGTGGCCGATTTCCCTTCTTCCAGGACCTCTCATCGGCTTGACTTCACCAGTACTATATGGCGGGAAGTTATAGTGATGAATATATCTTTTTCTATCTTCATTACCTAAGCCATCTAAGCGTTGCTCCTCACTAATTGCACCTAGCGTAGTAACCGATAGTACTTGGGTTTGTCCTCTAGTAAACAATCCTGATCCATGTGGTCGGGGCAAGATGCCAACTTCACAACTAATAGGGCGTATTTCATCTAATTTGCGACCATCAACACGTTCACCCTGTTCCAAAATCATCTTTCTTACAACTTCTTTTAGTAGTTTATCTACTATTAGTTTAATCTGTTCTTCATT
Source organism: Syntrophomonadaceae bacterium (assembly GCA_050943255.1). GTDB lineage: Bacteria > Bacillota > Syntrophomonadia > Syntrophomonadales > Syntrophomonadaceae > UBA4844. Next base: position 66,350 of record JBMNOV010000003.1, on the reverse strand, counting down.
ATCAGGATAAACCTCCAGGAAATGCGCAATTATCTCATCATTGGCAAAATCCATTTGAGCTTCCCGGGATTTTTTATCAGGATTTTTAACTGCTTCTTCCAGCCGCGGTCGGGCATATTCCCTGATCTCATTTTCCATTTCCTCATCTTCTGCTACTTCTGGCAGTTCAATCTTAGGCTGCCCTAGCTCAGCTATAATTGGCTCCTGAAAAGAAACTATTTTTTTTATTTCTTCATGAGCAAAAAAAATTGCTTCTAGCATAGTTTCCTCGGGTACCTGGTTAGCATGGCCTTCAACCATCATTATGGCGTCTTTAGTTCCTGCGACAACTACATGTATATCCGTCTTTTGAGATTGTTCTAAAGTAGGGTTTATTATGAGTTTTCCTTCAATCATACCTACAATCACAGCTCCAATTGGACCAGCAAAAGGTATGTTGGAAACTCCTAATGCAATAGAAGCACCAATAGCAGCTGTTACATCAGCTGGGTTATCCTTCTCTACTGATAATACTGTAGCGACCACATGAACATCATTTTTAAATCCCTTGGGAAATAGCGGACGGATAGGCCTGTCTATCAATCGCGCAGAAAGGGTAGCTAATTCCGTAGCACGACCTTCTCTTTTTATAAAACCTCCTGGTATTTTCCCTACTGCATACTGCTTTTCTTCGTAGTCTACTGTTAACGGAAAAAAGTCAATGCCTTCTCGAGGAGCTTTGGAAGCTGTTGCTGTTACCAGAACAACTGTATCGCCATATCTTACCAAAGCAGCTCCATTCGCCTGTTTGGCAAGTTGCCCAATCTCCACTATTAGCTGTCGACCTGCAACTTCCGTCTGATATTTGTTGATTATATTCAACTCCTCCTTTCGTATTAGTTATAAAGATAAAAGAGCGGCTATCCGCTCTTTTACCTCCTCAAACCAAGCCTAACCAAAATTTGGCGATAACGATCAAAGTCTTTCTCTTTTAGGTAATCTAAAAGAGAGCGACGTTGACCAACCATCTTCAATAATCCCCTCCGGGAATGATGATCCTTTTTATTAACCTTAAGGTGTTCATTAAGATAATTAATTCTTTCGGTAAGAATTGCTATCTGAACTTCTGGAGAACCTGTATCATTTTCATGTACCTGAAAATTTTTTATAAGTTCTTCCTTTCTTTCCGGTGTCAATGCCATACTCTCACCTCCTCTTCCTAAAATCGCCACAAACTAAGATTAACGTCGGTGAATCGTTAACCTGAGCTAATGGTTCCCTTTTTATTTTGAATTAAATGATTAATATTTTATATAAAAGCAGTTTACTGCCGCTCTTATCTAACTTACCTATATTTTTTCCATATAAATTAATTCTTTATACTACAACCATTCGCTTTAATGGATGAAATACTACCTATAAGAATGAAAATAAAATATGATTAATCTTATAGCCCAGGTAAATTCTAGCATAGCCTTTTATAAAAGTAAACTTAGTGATTAACCACAATTTCTTGGGCTTTACCTTTATCCTTAATTATTTGCTTGACTAGTTCATCAGTACCACTAAACTTTCGTTCATCACGTATTTTCTCTAAAAAGTACAAGCTTATATTTTCCCCATATATATCGCTTTCGAAATCAATTAAGTGTGCTTCAATTACTGTGCGATATTCTTCATGAAAAGTAGGTTTACTCCCTATATTAACTACTGCGTTATATACTTTTTCTCTAACCTTACATTTAGCAGCATAAACACCCTTACCCGGAACAAGCATTTCGCCGCTAATACTAATATTAGCAGTAGGAAACCCAATGGTTCTGCCCCGTTGTTCTCCTTCTACAACTTGTCCATCCAAAATAGGATTATAGCCTAGCATAGCCCGGGCTAACTTAATATTACCATCACTTAAGGCTTGTCTAATCAAACTGCTGGAAACTGGCACTCCGCAGACTTTTACCTGAGGTATGATACTAACCTGAAATCCATACTCTTCGCCTAATTCCTGAAGTAGTTCTGGAGTACCCGCTGCCTTATGACCAAACGTATAATTAAACCCTACAAAAATATGTTTTACACGGAGTTTCCAGCAAAGTGTCTTTATAAATTCTGCGGGAGGACATTTAGCTATAGACTCGTTAAAACTATTATATATTAACAAGTTTACCCCAAACTTTTCGAAAAGTTTGGCTTTACGTTCTGGAGTTACTAACAACTTAGGTGCACGTTCCGGAAAAAGCACCTTAATCGGGTGCGGCTCAAAAACAAATGCTGCCGCAGTTCCATTATTATAAGCCATTTTAACCATTTTCTTTATTAAGTTCTGGTGACCTTGATGCAGTCCATCAAAATTGCCTAGAGCCAGGTAAAGAGGTTTGTTGTCAGGAATATAATTTTCAATCTCTCGTACTATTTGCATTATTCGAGCTCCTTATGATATTATTTAAAAACCCTCTCTGCCTTAACCATCCATTTACCCTCTGAATAGGAACTATGAGCTAAAGCTATAAAATGACCTGTTGGTGCATAAAGTCTTATAAGTCCCTCTGGTATGGCATTAGCTATATTAATCATCCTACCATTCATCACAGCCTCAATGGCTTCAATAGAGTCAATTTTTACTAAAGGTAGTGTAGAGATTGGGTAATCTAGGGGTAAAATATAATAACTAATATTTTGCTTATTCTGCCAAAGTTGTTCTAGTGGGTAGCTATTTTCTATATTAAAGTTTCCAGAACGGACCCTAATCAGGCTAGATAATAAACCGCCAGTTCCAAGTTTTTCTCCAATATCATGGCAAAGTGTACGTACATAGGTCCCCGGCGAACATTTAATTTTAATTTTTATTAGTGGGAATTCACTATCCAGATCCACCTTGAGCAACTGAATAGAATAAATTAGGATTTCCCTCTCTTTCCTGGCTACTGTAATACCCTGACGAGCAAGTTCATATAACCTTTTTCCCTGATAGTGAAGCGCTGAGTACATGGGAGGAATCTGCATAATATTTCCGGTCATTTTGCCAAGGATACTGTGCAGATGGTTTATATCAAAGTGGTTAATACCAGTACGCCTAACTTCACCCCAAATGTCCTGAGTATCAGATACAACTCCCAAGGTAAGCTCTGCTAGATAACATTTAATATCATTTTTTATATATGGTATCACCCGGGTGGCCTTACCTACAGCTACTGGTAAAACACCACTAGCCATGGGATCAAGTGTACCCATATGACCAATTTTAAATCTACCCGGAATAATTTGCTTGATTTTTTTAATTACTTCAAAGGAAGTTATTCCCTGTGGTTTATTTACATTGATAAAACCATGCAAACTAACAAATCACGTCCTTAACTGTGTTGATTACCTGCCATTGCACCTCTTCCAGGGTTCCTTCTTGACTTGCGCCAGCTGCCTGGCGATGCCCCCCTCCATTATATTTTGCAGCAATTTTGGCTACATCTATATCACCCTTTGATCTAAAACCAATTTTAATTACTCCTGGTTCAGTCTCTCGAAAGAGTATACCCACTTGGACCCCATTAATCATACGAGTATAGTTTATAATACCTTCAGGATGAAAATCCAAAGCATTTAAGCCTTTAGCCTCATCATAAGATAAACTCAACCAAGCAATTTTACCATCATCACTAAATCCTATATGCTGTAATGCCTTTCCTAGCATAAGCACCTCTTTGCGAGGTTTTGATTCGAATAATCTTATTCGAGCTTGATCAACATTAGCCCCAGCATCCAGCAGAGAAGCTGTAATACGCATAGTATCGGATGTAGTATTGCTATTCATAAATGAACCTGTGTCCATAACAATAGCAGCATAAAGACAATCAGCAATATCCTTGCTAATCTCCATTTTCATATTCTGAAGCAGAGAAAAAATAATTTCCCCTGTAGCTGAAGCCTGAGGTTTTACATAATTATAATTACCATATAAGTTACACTGTAGGTGATGATCTATATTAATAATAGTTGCTGTATTACTTAACAGAGCAAGAAACTCCTCCCCTGCTCGTTCTTTATCTGCACAATCTAAAAATATTACATTCTCAGATAAAAAATCTAGTTCAGATGGTTTTTTTATTTTATCCCACTGTGGTAAATAATAGTATTTCTCTGGTACTGGGTCTGAAAGAGTCATTATAACCTGTTTACCACTTTTTTTAAGGCTCAGGTAAAGACCAAGCATTGAACCTACACAATCACCATCTGGAATGATATGACTTACTATAGTGTAATTATCTAAATTAAGTAGAAGTTCAGCAATTTCCTCAAGGCTATTCATCCTTTTCACTTTGCCCTTCCTTTAATTTATCTAATAAAGTGGAAATGTTTATACCATGTTCAATCGAGCGATCCAAACGAAACTCCAGTTCGGGAGCATGTCTAACTTGAAGGCTCGCTGCTAGTTCACTGCGTATATAGCCTTTGGCTTTTTGCAAGGCCAGCATGGTTTCTTCCTGCTTATTATTATCACCCAATATACTTATATAAACCCGAGCATGACTCAGGTCATTACTTAGATCAACTCTAGTAATAGAAACTGAAGTAAAGTCTATTCGAGGGTCTTTTATATCTTCCTGTATTATCCGGGCCATGGTTCTTTTTAATTCAACACTCATTCTTTCCTGTCTGCGTTTACTCATGGCTTTACCCCCTTTTGCCTATTGTTGTATTACCCGAGTCAAACAACCGCATAACAAGCATCTGTCATCCTTAAGTATATTATTCGTTTATAAAGCTAAAGTTCTCGTTCTATTTCCTCCAATGTAAAGGCTTCAATTATATCGCCTTCTTTGACATCATTAAAATCATAAATACCTATACCACACTCATAATTTTCTGCTACTTCGCGAACATCATCTTTAAAACGCTTAAGTGATGATAATTGACCTTCATATACTATAACCCCATCACGTAAAACCCGTATTTTAGCATTTCTTTGCAATTTGCCATCAATAACATAAGAGCCTGCAATTAAACCGACATTAGGTACTTTAAAGGTAGCACGAACTTCAGCACGTCCCATATATTTTTCCCGGTATTCAGGCTCGAGCAAACCAACCATAGCCTTTTTTACATCCTCAATAGCCTCATAGATTACCCGATAAAGGCGAACATCTATACCTTCATCTTCAGCATATTTCCTGGCTTTTACATCAGGACGTACATTAAAACCAATAATAATAGCCTGGGAAGCAGTAGCAAGCATTACATCGGTTTCGCTGATGGCACCAACTGCAGAATGAATAACATTAACTTTCACTTCATCAGTAGATAACCGTAATAGTGATTGAGCCAAAGCTTCAATAGAACCCTGAACATCCCCTTTAATTATCAGGTTGAGCTCTTTGAAAGCATTATCTTGCATTTGCTTAAAAAAGTCATCTAACGACACCTTACTGCTCTGCTTTTGTTCCTCCATCTTTTTTTCACTTAAACGCAGGTTTATTATTTCTTTCGCAACTTTTTCATCACATGCTATGACTTTACCTCCTGCCTCAGGCACTTCTGACCAACCCGTAATTTCTACTGGCATAGAGGGAAATGCTTGTAGCACCCTCCTGCCTTTGTGATCAGTCATTGCTCTTACCTTGCAGAAGTTGTTACCACAAATAAGCGAATCTCCTATATTAAGGGTACCCTTTAATACTAAAACAGTTCCAACTGCACCTCTGCCCCGATCCAGTTGTCCTTCAAGAACCACGCCTTCAGCCTTGCGATCCGGATTTGCCCTAATCTGATGTATTTCTGCTAGTAATATAATCATCTCCAGTAAAACATCTATTCCATCGCCTTTTTTAGCTGAAACTGGAACAAAAATTGTATCCCCCCCCCATTCTTCAGCAAGGATACCATATTCAGTAAGCTGTTGCATAACCCGCTCTGGGTTAGCATCTGGTTTATCAATCTTATTAATAGCAACTATAAATGGAACATCAGCAGCTTTAATATGGTTAATAGCCTCTATGGTCTGGGGCATTACTCCATCATCAGCAGCCACAACCAGTACAACAATATCTGTAAGATTAGCTCCCCGGGCACGCATAGCCGTAAAAGCCTCATGTCCAGGCGTATCAATAAACGTTATTTTATTACCATTTACAGTAACTTGGTAAGCTCCAATGTGTTGGGTAATTCCGCCAGCCTCACCTGATACTACATCTGCTTTCCTGATTCTATCCAATAACGATGTTTTTCCATGATCAACATGACCCATTACAGTTACTATAGGAGGACGCAGTTTGAGACTAGATTCGTCATCTACTATTTCTTCCAAAAGTTTTTCTTCCTTAGAAATAACCCGTTCCACCTTAACTTCATATAAACTAGCTATAATTTCAGCCGTATCAAAATCAATAGTCTGGTTTATAGAAGCCATGGTACCGAGTTCCATTAGTTTCTTAACTATATCAGCTGAGCTGCGCTTTAACTTCTCTGCTAGATCCCTCACAGTTATCAGTTCTTCAATACTAATTTTTTCAGGAAATTGAACAGAAGTATTTTCCTTCTTATGCTTATGTTTTTGCTTTTTACCGGGACGGCTATAATCTTTTTTAAAGGGTACTTGAGCACCTTTCTTGTTCAGTCCCGTGTTTTTATCAAATTTCCCTAAACGTAAATCTTTAGTTTTTTCGGCTACTTTCTTATTTGAATCATTATTTTTTCCTAGTGAAGTCGTCCATTCGCTAATCTGAGGTTTTTTTAAATTTTGTGTTAAGGAAATGTTACCCGGTTTTCTTTTATTCTGACCCTGATTAGCATTCTGAACATTATCAGATTTAGTTTTTGGTTGCTGTCCTTTTAACGGTTGTCGGTTTTTTGAAATATTCGTCTCTATTCGTTGTAAACCCCTAGAATGGTTCTGTTCTATGTTTGTTTGGGTTTTATTACCATATCTATTTTGATCCTGGGCATTATCTTTAGCTTTGGGTCTATTCTGAGTTGCATGTTCATTTTTTGCTGGCATCCCTGCTATCTTCTTGGGTTGTGGCTGTTCCTTTTTATTCATCTCAGTTTTCTGGGACTTGTTTGATATTTGTGGTTGCTGTTGGCCTTTTAAAGCTCTTCCAGATATCATATCCCCGGGAGAGGTACTACCGTTTTTTTCCGGTTTGTCTTCTTCACTGCCGTCTTTTTGTTGTAATTGTTTTTTAACCCAATTGGCTTGAGATTCCTCAATAGTACTCATATGGTTCTTAACATCAAGCCCCATACTTTGTAAAGTATCAACCATTACTTTGCTTTGTAGCCCCAGTTCTTTTGCTATTTCATGTACTCTTATTTTGGCCATTCAACCACCCCCACACTATTTAACCCTTCTCCTTGAGATTCTGTTAATTTAATTATAGAGTCTGCAATACCTGGATCATTTATCGTAACAGCAACTCTATAAGCCTTACCTATGGAGTTACCGAGTTCGAATTTATTCCCTAGAACAATCCAGGGTACCTTTCTTTTTTTGCTAGTAGCTGTAAGAAGTTCCTTGGTGTTCTCGGAAATATCATTGCTCATAATTAGTAGACAGGCCTTACTATGTAAACTCGAGCGTACTACTAAAGTACCCGAAGATAATTTCCCCGCCTTTTGAGCAAATCCTAGCATGCTATATATTTTTTTCAAATTATCATCACACACCTTGTATTATGAAAAAGATTTATTAGTTATTTGAATTTTAATCATTTCTATCAACTCAACAGGAATTTCTTGTTCTAAAGCCTTTTGTAAACGGTTACCTTTTATGGCCTGTTGTAAACATTCCAGTTTAGGACAAACATAAGCACCACGACCCGATTTTTTTCCAGTATTGTCTATTTCAATACTACCCTGCGGGGTGCGAACAATTCTGGTTAATTCTTTTTTGTTTTTCATTTCTCTACATCCCACACACATCCGCTGAGGTATTTTACGGGTTTTAGCCATCTGCTTCTGTCTCCTTTATAAATTGACTCTCATTTTTAATATCTACTTTCCAACCAGTTAGTCTTGCAGCCAAACGAGCATTTTGCCCTTCTTTGCCAATTGCCAGTGAAAGCTGATAATCAGGTACTACTACAGTAGCCATTTTGGCATCCTCAGAAACATAAACAGCTAATACTTTGGCTGGACTTAAAGCATTAGCAATATATCTTTCCGGGTCTTTATCGAATTTTATAATATCTATTTTTTCTCCACCTAGTTCGGATACTATATTCTGAACTCTTAGTCCTTTAGGCCCCACACAAGCACCAACAGAATCTACTCTTTCATCTAGTGAGTGAACTGATATTTTTGAGCGCGATCCGGCTTCCCTAGCAATAGACTTTATTTCTACTATACCGTCGTATATTTCGGGAACTTCAAGCTCAAAAAGCCTCCTTAGAAATAAAGGATTTGTTCTAGAAATATATATATTAGGACCTTTTGAAGTATTTTTCACCTCATATATGTAGGCTTTTATTCGTTGTCCAACTTCATATTTTTCTGTACTTATCTGATCAGAAGGTAACATAATACCATCTACTCTTCCGAGGGCGATATATATTGTTTTAGATTCAATTCGTTGGATAACACCAGTTACAATTTCCCCTTCGCGTTCCAGAAACTCCTCATAGATTAGGCTCCTCTCAGCTTCGCGTAGTTTTTGTATAACTACTTGTTTAGCGGTTTGGGCTGCTATACGTCCAAAATTAGCTGGGGTAGCCTCGACATATACCATATCCTCCTCATGGCAATCAGGATAAAGTCCACGTGCATCATTAATTCCTATTTCCAGACGATGGTCTTTTACCTTATCAACAACCTTTTTCTGAGAAAATACTTTAACATCACCGCTTATTTCATTGAATTCTACGCTTACACTCTGAGATGTACCAAAATTCTTTTTATATGCTGTATTGAGAGCTACCTTAATCGCCTCTATTAGAGCTTCCTTGGGTATCCCCCGCTCTTTCTCTATTTCGTACAATGCCTCTATAAGGTCATTAGACATTTTTATCCTCCTTAATATTCCGGATTTAATCTAACCGTTGAAACTAAATCACGAGGGATTTTACAGATCTCCTCCCCAGCTTTTATTATTATCAGCCTATCATCAACATCCAGCAAGACGCCGGAAATTTTATTAGGTCCCTGATACTGCTTGAGCATTTTTATTTTAACGTGATAACCTCTGAAACGCTTAAAATCTTTTTCCTTCTTAAGAACACGGTCTAAACCAGGTGATGAAAGCTCAAGATGATCATAATAAATATTGTTTTCATCCAATAGGGGTTTTATAATCCGGGTAGCACGGGTACACATATCAAGATCAACCCCTGCCTCATTATCAATGAAGACACGCAGTATTTGCTGCGCATTTTCCTTGCGATATTCAACCGCAACCAATTCAATATCAGAATTTTGCAACTGCTTTTGAATAAGTAATTCAATATCTTGTATTCTACCCAGTTAAATCACCCCCGGCATATCAAAATTTGCTTTATCACAATAGAAAAAGTGGGCGGACACCCACTTGTGTTGACAGATATTAGATCTTAAAATTAGTATATCATAATGCTATCAGATTATACAAGCTATTAGTGATTGTTTGACAAAGAAGCGCAGATAGATCTAATTAGTACTAAAATACAGATATTAATATACAATTAATTTAACCTCCACGCTTCGTAAGCCATACCCAATTGCAAACCCCTTTCTAATTAGCCAAAAAGACTTAATTGGCTACTCTCAGGTAAATCTTTGAAACATCCACTTTGTTTTAACACTTCCATTGCTGTCTTATTCAATCTAGTTCTTTGCTGAAATTCTTCAACAGATACAAATTTCCCTCCCAATCTTGCTTCAACAATACTCTGCGCTGCATTAGCTCCCACATTGGGTAATGCTGAAAAAGGTAATAACAGTCCATTGGAAAAAATTTGAAACCGGTTGGCATGGGAACGGTAAAGATCAACTGGTAAAAAGTTAAAACCTCTTGCCTTCATCTCTAAAGCTAATTCCAATACAATTAAAAGTTTCTTTTCTTTTGGAGATGCCTTAAAACCCATCCGGTTTATTTCGCTAATGCGTAATTTTATCCTGCCTATTCCCTCTAAAACAGTTGGAGCATCAAATTCTTCAGCTCTAATGCTAAAAAAACTGGCATAAAAAGCAAGAGGATAATAGACTTTAAAATAAGCAATGCGAAACGCCATCATAACATATGCTACCGCATGAGCTCTAGGAAACATATATTTTATCTTCTGACACGATTCGATATACCAAGTTGGTATTTGGCAATACTTCATTGCTTTTATCTGGTCGCCATTAAGTCCTTTGCCTTTTCGGACATTTTCCATAATCTTGAAAGCCTGGTTTTTTTCCATTCCCTGCCGAATTAAATAAGTCATTATATCATCCCGGGTACATATTACTTCATTAAGGTTAGCAATGTTCTCTTCGATTAAGCTCTGGGCATTATTTAACCACACGTCAGTACCGTGGGACAAACCACTTATTCTCACTAATTCCCCAAAAGTAGTAGGACGAGTCGTTTCGAGCATTTGTCGAACAAAGCGTGTACCAAATTCAGGTATACCATAGGTCCCTACCTGGCTGCCTATTTCATCAGCTGTAACTCCCAGGGGCTCAACTCCAGAAAATAAAGCCATAGTTCGCTTATCATTAAGCGGTATAGCAGAAGCATTAACACCAGTCAAATCCTCCAGTTCCTTTATAACAGTAGGATCATCATGACCAAGAATATCTAATTTAACCAGCTGATCACCAATTGCATGGTATTCAAAATGGGTGGTGATTACCCCTGATTCCTTATTATCCGCCGGATTCTGCAAAGGGGTAAACTCCAATATATTATGATCGCGTGGCACGACTATAAGCCCGCCAGGATGCTGCCCCGTGGTTCTTCTTACACCGGTAATCCCCTTGGCCAACCGCTCAATTTCAGAATTCTTTATATACAATTGTTTTTCTTCAGCATATTTCTTTACAAAACCATATGCAGTTCTCTCAGCAATTGTTGAGATAGTACCTGCTCTAAAAACGTTTTCACTGCCAAATAGCTCCTCAACATACTGGTGTGCTTTACCCTGGTAATCACCGGAAAAGTTAAGGTCAATATCCGGCACTTTATCACCTTCAAAACCTAAAAAGGTCTCAAAGGGTATGTCAAAACCATCAGTTAACATATCATTACCGCATAAAGGGCAGCTCTTATTAATTAAATCAGCACCACAACTTATAGATCTATCATATATCAATTCACAGTAATAACAGGAAGGACACAAATAATGAGGTGGCAGTGGATTAACCTCGGTTATTCCTGTAAGGTAGGCAACCAATGATGAACCCACCGAGCCACGTGAACCTACCAGGTAACCATCCTGATTGGACTTCTTTACCAGTTTATGGGCTATGAGATAAAGAACACTAAAGCCATGATGGGTAATCGATTCGAGTTCTCGTTCAATTCGAGATTGTATTTCCTGCGGCATTTTTTTTCCATAGCGTTTATATGCTCCATCCCAAGTAAGCTTAGTAATCTCTTCCTCAGCTGAATCAATTTTTGGTGGATAGAAACCATTAGGAACAGGCTGAATAGTTGCAACCATTTCGTTAATAAGCTTAGGATTATCTAGTACTACTTGCCGGGCTTCTTCCTCCCCTAAATAGGAGCATTCCTCCAGCATTTCGTTCGTTGTTTTAAAATATAAAGGAGCTTGAACTTCAGCATCATCGTAACCTTGTCCTGATTGGATAATTCTGCGAAAGATTTCATCCTGAGGATCCAGGAAATGTACATCTCCTGTAGCCACTACCAGTTTATTAAGCCGTTTACCCAGTTTAACAATTCGCCGATTTAAATCTCGCAATTCTTGCTCATCTTTCACCTTACCTTCACGAATCAAGAAACCATTGTTCGCAATAGGCTGTATCTCTAGATAATCATAAAATAATGCAATCTTCTCTAAATATTGATCATCTTTACCAGCTAATATTTCCTGATATAGTTCTCCCGCCTCACAAGCTGAACCTATTAAAATCCCTTCTCGGTGCTGTTCCAAGATTTTGCGGGGAATCCGCGGCTGGCGATAGAAATAATTAAGATATGATTCACTTATTATACTATATAAATTCCTCAAGCCTGTCCGATTACAAGCAAGCAGAATAATATGATATGGGGTTTGTTTTTTGTCATCCTCAACTAAATAACCTTCGACCCCATAAATTATCTTTATATTATATTTAAGGGATGCCTGGTAAGCTTCAGGAAAAGCCTGAATACACCCATGATCAGTAATAGCTATTGCTTGGTGTTTCCAATCAGCTGCTCTTTTAATTAGAGCATCAACGTCACACAAGCTATCCATAGCACTCATCTTCGTATGAGCATGTAACTCAATTCGTTTATTTATAGCCTCATCGCATCTATTCCTTGTTTCTACAATTTTGTAAGTATCCAAAAACAGTGCCAATTCATGTGCAATTTCATCATAACGTAAAACTCCTGCCGCCCTTATACAATCACCTATTTTTATTTGATCTTCATCTAAGTGATCAACAAATGTTTTTAAAAGTAAAGTATTCGAATAGTCGGTTAAATTGTAACATATAACATACCTGTCACCTCGAATTGATTTTATCTCTTTTTTCCATACTTCACCTTCAACCACAGCAACCTTTAGCCCTTCCTGAATATCATCTATTTTGGTTACAATCTCTTGATCAAGAACCAGCTTATGTTTATCCTTTCTTCCTTTTTGCCTGGTAACTCTTACATGATCTTTCATCTCTAAGACCTGGGCTTTCCTTTCAGTTACAATAGGTTTTTCCCGTGTTTCATTAGAAATGTTTGTCGTAACTATTCTCACTAATACCCTCAGACTAAATTGTTCCCAAAACCAAAAAGCCAGGCGATTGCAGATTTGATTTTCAATAATGTAATTAAAAGCTTCCTCATATGCCGTAATTAAATCAAGGCGCTCACCATTAACTGACCAAATAATATTCTTATCAAGTCCATTTCGGTTAAAAAAAGAGGAGCAAAGCTCCTCCCTTTTTGTATCTACAATGGCTTTTATTCTATCTGAGGACTCAATTATTGTTGGAATAATTGTTAGATGATTTAGGAAGGTCATATGCTTTTGTAATTCTTTGGCGGCCTCATCCACAGCTTTAGCAGGTATTGTCCCACTTATCGCCAGATATATTATCCATTTTTTGCTATGACTGTATACTTCAGTCTTATGTATTGTAGCCTGAGGCCAAATTGGAGGGATACTTTTTCCAGTAACTTCATGGTAAAAGTAAACAAAATCCCGCAACACTTTAAAATTCCTCCACGTTTATCAGTGAACTAATCAGCTGTGTCTTTTGGACATCTTGAAAAAAGAACAGTACTTTAACCCAAGTTATACCGATAGGGCTTACCACAACCTCATAAGAGAATTATTTATTTGCTTATCCAAGCTATGACAAAAGCTATTTTAATTTAACCTGTCTATGTTACGAAGTCCTTTAATTACCGACAATTCTTCAATTACTTGAGAAATATCCACTCCATTAGGTAACTCAAGCAGTAATTCTATTTCAAGATCAACCCCATTGTCTAAACTGTTAAGTTGAATATTTTTAATTAAAACACCCATATCACCTAAAATCGAACCAATACTACCAACTTGCCCAGGCTGGTCACTTACGACCAGAACTAAACCTTTATATTCTCTAACACCTGTGAAAATCCGCTCGAACCTAAAAAAGTAAATAAGTACAAAAAGTATCAGGATGCTTGTAACAACCGCTGGTATGTACAATCCTGCTCCAATTGCTAATCCTATACATGCTACCACCCATAAACCCGCAGCCGTAGTTAGCCCTCGGATTGACGCTCCTTCTCGCATAATTGTTCCTGCTCCAAGAAAACCTATACCACTAATAACCTGGGCAGCTATTCTCCCAGGATCAGCATTAACAGTTTGATAGTATTGCAAGTATATATCAATTGATACAATCATAGCTAAGGTCGAACCTACACAAACTAATGTATAGGTACGCAACCCAGCAGGACGGTTAAGGCTTTCCCGCTCTAAACCAATTATTCCTCCAAGAAAACAAGCTAAAGCAAGTTTAAAAACTATCTCGTAGACTGACATTACAACCCCTTACCTTTTAATACAATTGATTCAAGTATCATGTGGGTCTAGTTAACCAACACCATAAAAATACTTAAGGGGAAAAGATATATGTCAGGCACATAACTAATTGTGATAATAGGAAATTTGCCATGCTTAGCGTAAGTACTAGATATTATCCTAAAATTCGCATAATATCTAGTACTTTATATCATTTTAAGCCTAGCGAATGATCTATCCCCTATTTTAGGCATGAATATTGTTAGATTCTTAACCTCATTATAAAACGATAATAAGTACTAATTATTTATTATATTATTATTTCCTTAACCCTGGCAACAACTTTATCCAGGTCAATCAGTTCTACTTCTTTCTCCCATCTTTTCTTAAGTTCCACCTTACTTTCCTGTAATGCTTTAGAGCCAATTGTAATCCTTACAGGAATACCAATTAAGTCGGCATCTTTAAACTTGACCCCTGCCCTTTCATCCCTATCATCAATTACTGCTTCCAGTCCCTCTTGTTGTAACAATTGGTAGATATCATTTGCTGTCTTCATTTGCTGTTGATCTTTGCTATTGATCGGTATTATTATTATATGATACGGAGCGATGGGTATAGGCCATATTATTCCATCTTCATCATAATTTTGTTCTACTGCTGCAGCCATAGTACGGGAAATACCAATACCATAGCAACCCATTACAAAGGGACATTCATTACCATTTTTATCTAAAAATGTAGCCCCCATAGCTTCTGAGTATTTTACCCCTAGCTTAAATATATGACCTACCTCTATGCCTCTTACCATTTTTAATTTCCCGTCACCAGAGGGGCAAGGATCCCCAGCCTGGGCATTTCTAATATCAACTATTTTCTCAGGAACAAAATCCCTACCCATATTGACATTGATAAGATGATATTCGTCCTCATTTGCTCCACAAGCAAAGTTTCTCATTTTTTCCACTTCTAAATCAGCATAAATTTTTACGTTTAAATTCACGGGACCTAAGGAACCAAATCCAGCTCCAACAGTACTTCTTACTAAATCCTCTTCTGCCATAGCCAACTCATTACATCCCAATACGTTTTTTAACTTTGTCTCGTTAAGTTCTCGATCCCCCCGAATTATAACTGCCACTAATTCCCCATCAGCACAATATATCAATGTCTTTACTAATTTATAAGAAGGTATATGGAGAAAATCGGTTAGATTTTGTATTGTATGCTGTCCGGGTGTTTTAATTTTCTCCATATCCAGTAAATCAACATCTACTTCTATGGAGTCCCCTGCACAGCAAATAGCTTTTTCAACATTAGCAGCATAATCACAATTATCACAATAAACAATTTCTGATTCGCCTGTGTCTGCTAATACCATAAACTCATGACTTTCATTACCACCTATAGCACCACTATCAGCTTCAACTACTCTATAGCGCAAACCTAATCGTTTAAATATATTATTATAAGCTAAATACATCTTATGATAAGATATAGCAAGCCCCTCACTATTTATGTCAAATGAATAAAGATCCTTCATTATAAACTCTCGCCCCCGCATAAGGCCAAAGCGAGGTCTAATTTCATCCCGGTATTTGTTCTGTATCTGGTAGAGTAATAAAGGTAAATCACGATAAGAATGTACCTCCCCACCAACTAGCGCTGTAATCATCTCTTCATGAGTTGGCGCCAAGGCAAAATGCCGACTATGACGATCCTGAAGGCGAAACATTTCATCACCGTAAACTTCCCAACGTCCCGATTTCTGCCACAATTCAGCCGGCTGAACAATCGGCATAAGCACCTCCTGGGCCCCCGACTTATCCATCTCTTCACGTACAATTTGTTCAATTTTTTTAATCACTTTATAGGCAAGTGGTAAATAGGCATATACTCCACCAGAAGCTTTGCGTATAAATCCAGCCCTTAGCAACAACTGGTGACTTATGATCTCAGCTTCACTCGGAATCTCTCTTAAAGTTGGATAAAATAACTCTGAAGATTTCAAACTAATTTTCCTCCTCAAAATGAATATTATCGATTTCTTCAAGAAGGGTTTTAACTAACTGATCTTCTGGTACCTTCTTGATAATTTCCCCGTGCTTAAACAGAAGACCAAAGCCTTTACCCCCAGCTATACCGAGGTCAGCTTCGCGTGCTTCTCCTGGTCCATTGACCACACAGCCCATAACTGCAACCTTTAAGCTTTTTTTTATTTGCCTTAGGTGCTTGTCCACTTCTTCGGCGGTATTTATTAAGTCTATCTCGCAGCGCCCACAGGTGGGACAGGATATAAGCTCTACTCCTCGATGTCTCAAGCCTAAACTACGCAAAATTTCATAGGCTGTCCAAACCTCTTCGACCGGGTCGGCGGTAAGAGAAACTCTTATTGTATCACCTATACCTTCACAAAGTAATAATCCTATACCCATAGCAGATTTTATTAATGCCCGCTCCCTGGTACCAGCCTCAGTAATACCAACATGTAAAGGATAATCTATTCTTTCAGCCACCATCTGGTAAGCTTTAACTGATATCATAACTGATGAAGCCTTTAATGATACTTTTATTAGATTAAAGTCCATATCTTCCAAAATTTTTATATTATTAAGGGCACTCTCAACCAATGCTTCAGCACAAACCCCACCATAACGAGAAAGTAATGTTTTTTCCAGAGAACCAGCATTAACCCCTATTCTTATAGGAAGCTGTCTTTCACGACAACTATTAACAACCTTTTGTATTTTCCAGGTATCCCCAATATTGCCGGGATTAATCCGCAATCCATCGGCACCCGCTTTAATACTTTCTAGAGCCAAGCGATAATCAAAATGAATATCAGCAATAAGAGGTATATTAATTCCTTTTTTTATCTCCTTTATAGATTGGGCAGCTTCCTGATCAACGACTGCAACCCGAACAAGTTCGCAACCTGCTTCTTCTAGTTGGGCAATCTGTCTAATTGTAGAAATAACATCCCTAGTATCAGTATTGGTCATAGACTGAACCACTATTGGATTATCTCCACCAATATTTACATTGCCTATCCTAATCACCCTGGTTTTTTTTCTTGGCATTACATTACCCCTTTAACAGCCGCGAAATATCATTGAAGGTAACCAGCACCATTAGTGTAATTAAAAAAAGAAATCCTATCCAGTGTATCATACCTTCCCTTTCTGGCTCCATAGGTTTTCTCCTAATTGCTTCAACCAGGGCAAATACTATCCGGCTGCCATCCAAAGCCGGGACTGGCAGTAGATTCAAAACCCCCAGATTTATACTTAAAAAGGCTGTAAAACTGAGTAATAATACAATCCCAGCCTGGGCAGCATCCCCGACCATTTTAGTAATACCTACTGGACCAGCTAGATCACCAACTGATGCCCCCCCGCTAATAAGCATACCTAACGACGATATTAAAAGAATGGTTAGTTCATAGGTCTGCTGAAAACCAATCGTAATTGCTTCTAAAACTCCCTGTTTCTCATAGATCAAAGCCCCGGTTACACCTATACTTGGTTTGCCCGTACCCTCATTATTAACAGGAAAAACGTTTAAGTTAATTATTTGCCCATCACGTTGCACTTTAAACGGCAAAGGTTCACCTACTTCTGAACTTCCAATTGCAACGGTTAGTTCTTCCCAACTATCAATTTGTTTGTTATCTATGGCTAATACCAAATCATTGGCTTTAAGCCCTGCTTTTTCTGCCGGCATACCTGTTATAACTTGGCCTAGTAAAGGCTCTGGGGAAGCCTGGGGTATCCCTATTACTGAATAAATATATATAAATATTAATAAGGCCATAATAAGGTTCATAAAAGGACCAGCAAAGCATACTGCCATCTTTTCCAGCGGTTTTCGATTATTGTAGCCTTCCGGGTCATTAGCATCACCAAGTTCTTCTCCAGCCATGCGTACATATCCCCCCAGGGGTATAAGCCGAATAGAATATTCCGTACCCTTATTTCTCCACCCTAATAATCTTGGACCAAAACCGATACTAAATTCCCATACTGGTATACCTATTTTCCGTGCAGCAATAAAGTGGCCCAATTCATGTACCAGTACGAGTACGGCGATTATTAATACGGTTATTGATATAGTGATACCTGTATTCAAATAGTTTCCCTCCTCGAAATGTAATTAGAATCCACTGGTTTTTACGGAAATACACGAATTATTGCAATCAGACCTAATAAAGTTCTATATCCAAGTTTATTATCATAATAAGTTTACCATACTAAGACACTTTTCTCTTGCCCATGAATCAACCTGAAAAATGATATCTAAATCAGGCTTTTTAATTATACTATGACTATTCATAGTTCTTTCTATTAAAACTGGTATGTCAGTAAACTTTATCTTTTTATGCAAAAAACAGCTTACTGCTATTTCATTAGCAGCATTTAACACTACAGGCATGGTACCCCCTGCCCTACCGGCTATATAAGCCAAGTTTAAGCTTGGAAAGCGGGTATTATCTACCTTAGCAAAATGCATCTTGCCTAAACTAGCAAAATCAAGATTAACAGCCGGCGAATCCAATCTTTCTGGCCACGTTAAAGCATACTGTATAGGTATGCGCATATCTGCAGCTCCCAAATGAGCTAAAAAAGATCCATCAACCAACTCTATCATAGAATGAATAACACTTTCCCTATGTACCAGTACCTCAATCTGATCGTAATCAACCGCAAACAAATGATGGGCTTCTATCACTTCTAATCCCTTATTCATAAGACTCGCTGAATCAATAGTGACCTTAGGCCCCATAGACCAGTTTGGGTGTTTTAATGCCATATCAACTGTCACTTTATTAAGCTTCTCACAGGTAAAGTCACGAAAAGGCCCGCCTGAAGCAGTAAGCCAGACTTTTTTAAGATAGTTGCGTTCTCCCTGTAAACACTGATATATAGCCGAATGTTCACTATCAACGGGGATAAGGGTAGTGTTTTTATCCCGGGCCATTTTCATAACAATGTCTCCAGCCGCCACTAATGTCTCTTTATTGGCCAGAGCTACACGTTTTCCCGCCTCGATAGCAGTTATTGTAGGTTTAATTCCAACTGCCCCGCTTACAGCTACCAAAATAGTATCGGCCTCAGGCATAGAACTAAGCTCACAGAGACCATCAATACCTGATAAAACCTGACACTTTCCAGCTATTTTGCTCTTTAATTCCTGATAAGCCTCAGGATCAGTAATAGCAACTTTTAAGGGATTATACATCTTTACTTGCTCTTCAAGTAAGCTTATCTTATCACGGGCAGCAATTCCAACTACCCGAAAACGATGCTGGTGTTTATTTATTACTTCTAATGCCTGCTTACCTATAGAACCAGTTGAACCAAGTATTACTACATTAGTTATACCCATAATATGCTTATCTTCCTTCATTTGCGTTTTCCCCATCCAAGGTTTTTAAAAATACCTACCCGATAGCATGCTATAAATATTACTAATAGAACTGGCCCCATTATCATACCTATTATTCCTCCCAACTGTAGACCAATGTATAACGATATAAGTGTAGCCAGTGGATGAAGCCCAATATTATCTCCTACAATTTTTGGCTCTAGCAGCTGCCGGACTATAGATATTATTACATATATCACTAGTAGACTTAATGCCATCCCATTATTTCCGTTAATCATTTCCCATAGAATCCAAGGCACAAATATCGTACCCGGACCGAGCACAGGCAAAATATCACATATGCCCACTATTATGCCTATTGTCAAAATATAATCTATTTGTAGTATCTTAAGGGAGACTATTGTAATAATAGCTGTAATAGTAATAAGTATACTGTATGCTTTGAGGAATCCAACTAAGGCCCGTGAAAGCTCAGTAATTACTTTAATAGTCTGTGAGTGTGCTGTTCCCGGTATATACCGCATAGCAAAATCCACCAGTAATTTCCGATCCTTGGCAATAAAAAAAGTCGCAATGATTACAATCATTAAAAAGATTATAACACCGGGTAATACTGTTATTGTTCCCATCAAAAAATTTAAGCTGCCATCAAGTGATGATTGGAGCAACTTCAGTGTCTCACCTAATTTTTCCTTAATAGTTACTTCAAACGGTTCTGGTAGATTCAAGCTTATATAGAATAGTTCAATATCAGCTATCGATTCTATTACCTTTTTAATTATTTGGTCCGAATAACTTACTACCTGTGGATATAGTTTATAGATTTCCTTGGTTATTGACGATATAATCATTGCTATAAGGTAAATGAAACCTCCAACAATGATAACCAAACTAAGCACAACTGCCCAAACTCTTTTAATTTTAATCTTACGTTGGAAAAACCTTATCACCGGCTCTATGATTAGAGCTAATATCAGGGCTAAAATAAAAGGCAAAAAAAGTATTGGCAAGTAGGAAATAATACTTGCCAATATAGGGAATACATAGGTAAACAAAAGATATATAGCGACTAGAGCCATTACTATAATGGCCAAACGGGTTAATATCTTAAAGTTTTTTTGTAATTCGGGGTCCATCTTTTTCCCTCGTTTCATTTCATTGACATATTCAACTTCTTTAAAGACTCAAGAAAAAACGCATAGCATTTTCGCTTGAGTCTTTAAGTAATTAACCTGCTATATACTTATTTTGTACTATTATTTACCAATAGTCCATACACTATTGGTATACCTTAAGGGGCTAAATAAGCAAGGAGCTGAGGTACAAGATTCTTTTACTGGCAAACTCATTATTTTAATATATAAATAGCAAAATAATAAATCAATGGAACTACAAGTAAAAAACTATCAAAACGGTCTAATATACCTCCATGTCCAGGTAAGATCTTACCGGTATCTTTAACCCGGAAATACCTTTTAATCCAGGAAATAAACAAATCGCCGAACTGGGCGAATATACTAGCAAGAAACCCTAATGCTAAAACATATGCCAAACTAACCTTGGCCATATCTGTTATTTGAAAAAAAACGAAGGCAGCTAGTGTACTTAGTATTAGCCCCCCAACGGCCCCTTCCCAGGTTTTGTTAGGACTTAAACCCGGATTAATTTTATGTTTACCCCATATCTTACCTGCCAAGTAGGCACCTGTATCACTAGACCAGGTTAGCACCAGAGCCAGGAGGGTAATTAGAAAGGAAAGTGGTAAAGAATTAATATCGATAGTATAGCCTAATAAAAAACCGATATAGGAAGCTCCAAATATAGTAACAGAAAAATCAATTATATTATAGTAAGGATATCTTATTATGGTAAAAAGAATGGTAAATACTAAAATACAAAATATCACGAGGAAAAAGTAAGGATTCATTTTGTAAAGCAAAACCATCATTAAAAATAAGCCGGGGAAAAAAATGGGTTTTAAATGATTACTAACCATTATGCCGGTAAACTCGCAATAAGCTAAAATGCCAATCAGAGTAATAAAAATTTCCCAATAAATCCCACCCTTATAAAGTACTAATAGTAAGAGAGGAATACCAATAAGAGCAGTTACAACCCTGTTTTTAAACACCTTCACCATCCTCTTCTAACTTGCTTAATGCCCCAAATCTCCTTTCCCGTTTCTGAAAATCTGATAAAGCTTTTAGTAAATCTTCTCGGCCAAAATCAGGCCACAAACAGTCAGTTACCCATATTTCGGTATAGGCTAGCTGCCATAAAAGAAAATTACTCAACCTCATCTCTCCAGCTGTTCTAATCAACAGATCAGGATCAGGCAATCCAGCAGTATAGAGCAAACTATTAAAAATATCTTCAGAGATACTATTTAATGCAAGCTCTCCTTTGTAAACTTTTGCAACCAATTTTTTGACCGCGTCTATAATCTCTACCCGCGAACCGTAATTAAGTGCTATATTTAATAATAATCCAGTATTAGTCTGGGTAAGATCTAAAGCCTTTTTTATTTCATACTGGCATTCCTGGTTCAAGACTGAGTAATCTCCTAATATATTTATCCGAACATTGTTATCATTTAATTCCGTGAGTTCTTTATGTAAAAATTCTACTAGCAGTTTCATTAAAAACTGTACTTCACCTTCCGGTCGCTTCCAGTTCTCAGTAGAAAAAGCATATACCGTTAGCACAGCTATGTGAAGCTCATCACATGCTTTAACCACACGCTTTAATGCTGCCATGCCAGCCCTATGCCCAACAGTACGCGGTAGAAGCCTACGTCTTGCCCATCTTCCGTTTCCATCCATAATAATTGCAATATGTGTAGGCAAGGAGTTATGTTCAAGCAAAATTCCGTCTTTATTAAGCAATATAGCCCTTCTCTCATAAAAATTACAAAACCCCCCGATAAGGGGGTATTTTTGTAACAATTATAATCATTGCAAAGTTTTATTTAAACTATAAAAATGTATTAGACTTCCATGATATCCTTTTCTTTATTCTGCATTATAACATCAATATCTTTTATAAATTTATCAGTTAGTTTCTGAATCTCATCCATTCCTTTTTTTGACTCATCCTCAGATATAAGTTTCTCTTTCTCACTTGATTTAAGCAAATCGTTGCTTTCCCGTCGTATATTTCTTACTGCTACCCTACTTTCTTCTGCTCTTTTTTTAACTACGCGAACTATTTCTTTTCTTCTATCTTCTGTGAGCTGGGGAATAGCAATACGTATAACATTCCCGTCATTATTGGGGTTAACACCCAGATCTGATTTCAGTATAGCCTTCTCAATATTGGGGATACTGCCTTTATCCCAAGGTTGAATCACCAGCAGCCGAGCCTCTGGCACGGTAATATTAGCTAATTGATTTAAAGGTGTTGCCTCGCCATAATAGTCAACCATGATTTTCTCTACCATACCCGGATTAGCTCTTCCCGCTCTTAAGCTTGATAAATCTCGGGTAAAGTGTTCAATGGTCTTATTCATCCGTTCATTGGCATCACTTATAATATCCTTTATCACCTTATTACCTCCCCTACGCTGGTACCTATATTTTCACCCATTACTACCCGCAATATGTTGCCATCCTCCATTAAATTAAAAACCACAATAGGTATTTTATTATCCATACAAAGTGAAGCAGCGGTTGAATCCATAACCCCTAGCCCCTTATTTAATATATCAATATATTCAAGATAGCTAAATTTGCGTGCATCTGGGTTTTTATGCGGATCAGAGTCATAAACACCATCGACTTTTTTGGCCATAAGGATTACCTCGGCCTCTATTTCAGCTGATCTTAGAGCTGCCGCAGTATCAGTCGAAAAGTAGGGATTACCAGTTCCAGCAGCAAATATAACCACCCTGCCCTTTTCCAGGTGACGAATGGCTCTTCTTCTTATATAGGGCTCCGCTATTTCTTTCATCTCAATAGCGGTCATTACTCGAATTTCCAGTCCTTGTTTTTCCAATGCATCCTGTAAGGCCAGTGCATTAATTTCAGTTGCTAGCATTCCCATGTAATCTGCCGTAGCTCGATCAATCCCTTGAGCACTACCTGCTACTCCCCGCCAGATGTTTCCTCCACCTACGACAATAGCAACTTGAACCCCCAGGGTTACTACATCCCCAACCTGCCTGGCTATAGATACGAGCGTTTTCGGATCTATTCCGTAACCACTGCTACCTGCCAGTGCCTCTCCACTAAGCTTGAGTACTATTCTCTTAAACCTGGGATTTGGCAAGAAATTACCCCCTTGATTTGGTATAGCCTTGCTTTAACTTATATTGTATTGTAAATGCTGGTCTTATCCCTTTATCTGGGACATGACCTCTGCGGCAAAGTCACTCTGCTCTTTTTCTATACCTTCACCCAGTTCATAACGTACAAACCTTCTAATATTAATATTCTCACCTATTTTGGCTATATTCTCATGGATCAGTGCCTCTACCGTCTTATCCGGATCCTTAATAAAAGGCTGTTCTAATAAACACCGCTCTTTATAAAATTTATCTAAGCGTCCTTCAACCATTTTTTCTATGACCTTTTCCGGTTTGCCTTCCTCTAAGGCTTGTGCTTTCAATACTTCTTTTTCATGCAGGATTACACTTTCAGGCACTTCTTCGCGTCTAACATACTCCGGATTCGATGCAGCTATCTGCATGGCAATATCATAAGCTAGTTGTTTAAATTCTGCAGTTTTACCAACAAAATCAGTTTCACAGTTCACCTCTACCAAAACACCTATACGACCCCCGCCGTGTATGTAAGAGGTAACAACTCCTTCACTCGCAACTCTTCCCGCTTTTTTTGCGGCTTTAGCTAATCCCTTGGTACGCAGCTCATCTATAGCCTTTTCAATATCTCCGTTAGCAGCTACTAATGCTTTTTTGCAATCCATCATACCGACACCGGTTCTTTCACGCAGTTCTTTTACCATTTCCGCTGTAACCACTGTTTTTGCCCCCTAATATAATTTTATTCATAAAAAAGGGGTGCTTAAGGAAAACTTCTCCAATTACACCCCTTTAGTTTTTATGCTGTAACCTGTTCTCCTTGTTTTCCTTCCAATACTGCATCAGCAATTTTGGATGAAATTAATTTGACGGCTCTAATAGCATCGTCATTTCCCGGAATCACATAATCTACCTCATCTGGATCACAGTTTGTGTCAACAATAGCCACTACTGGAATATTAAGCTTCCTTGCTTCAGCTACGGCAATCTTTTCCTTGCGAGGGTCAACTATAAAGACAGCTCCTGGTAGTTTTTCCATATCCTTTATACCGCCAAGGAACCTTTCTAACCGTTCTCTCTCGTTTAAAAGCCGGGCAACTTCTTTCTTAGTTAGTACCTCAAAAGCCCCATCACTTTCCATCTTCTCCAATTCTTTTAAACGAAATACCCTCTTGCGTATTGTTTTATAATTGGTTAGCATCCCCCCCAGCCAACGCTGGTTAACAAAATGCATACCACATCTTCCGGCCTCATCTCTAATAGTCTCCTGAGCCTGTTTCTTGGTGCCAACAAAAAGAATCCCTTTGCCATCAGCCACAATTGATTTAATAAAATCATAAGCTACATCAAACATTTTTACAGTTTGCTGGAGATCAATAATATAAATACCATTTCTCTCCATATAAATATAGGTGGCCATTTTAGGATTCCACCTGCGGGTTTGGTGTCCGAAATGTACTCCTGCTTCCAGGAGTTGTTTCATGGTAATTACTGACACCAGTATCCCTCCTTTCAGTTTTATTCCTCCGTACTTTCATCCTTCCTGAAAGCTCGAATAAGCACTGTTCAGAAAGTCAAGCCACGTGTGTAATTACAAATGATAATATATCATAAATTATCACGCTTCTGCAAGTTGCTAGTGGCAGAACTTCCAAAATAATAACAAGTTAATTTATATTTTTATATATGAGCTTTTTTTTATTCAACAAATTTATTAATAAACTTACCTCACCTTGCCCGCGATTCAGAAATTGTGCTATTTCCTTTATGGAATAACCTGTATCCGCCAGAGACTTAACCGCCAGGTAAGGGTTAGCTTCTCTTATACCATTACTGTGCTTTTGTGCATCAGTTATTTGGGAATTTCCCAAGAAATACTCAGGTTTATCCGCTTGGGTAATAGTATCTATGTCCAAAACATTAACTGCTGAATTAGGAATTAGTGCTTCCTTTATTTCTTTAGCAGTTATCTTATCAACGGTATTAAGTGGATTATTATATCTATACCCTTTAGCTTGCAGCTTTCCAATTAACATTCTGCTATCCATATTTAACTCATGGGCTATTTCATATATTCTAATTTTTTGTATTTTGGAACAAGAATTGGTATACTCTTGCTGAATTGGTTCAGGTTTATAAGGGTTCGTTCCCTCTGATTTTTGAATTAGGCTATCTTCTGTCACCATTTTATCAAAGTGGTTTATTATATCCTTGGATAATTCAAAGCTTTTTTCCATTATTGTATTCAAATCATCCCGGACTATACGGGCTTCCTTTATTGTATCCTGTAATTCCCTAATAGCATTAATTAGACCTATTTTCCCAAACCAAATAAAAGCTCCAGTTAAAACTACTAAAACTATTCCTAATAAGGATGTTGCTGAAATTATCCTTCACCTACCCCTCAGACTATAATATCAATCTTTTTATTGTTGTTGTTTTGGTTAGAATCTACCGACTTATTAAAATATTTTTTACCTTCACGATTACCTCTCTTTATTTGTTTGCTTTTTTTATCCACCTTTTTAGGGTAACCGGGTAAAGCTTCGTTAACCTTCTTACTATATTTTTCTGTTTCTTTATATATACTGTTTATAAACTCATCCTGTTTATGATTGTTTCCTAATTGTTGAGCCTGTTGTATCTTAGCTACATCGCTAATTTTTTGAACGAGAACCTGTGCATCTATACTTTTTATCGTCATAAACAGCTCTCCTCTCATTTAGTTTAGCGACGTTAATCTCACTTCCCCATGATCAAGTATAAACTGGGATAATCTAATGGGATCATTAACGATATATATTGATTGTCCAATACTAATATGTACACCAGGGTATACTATTCCTAATACTCTTACTCTAGAAGTATAATTTTTTTGCATTTCCTTTTCTAGTAAAACCATTTTTTTATCAATTTCCTCAAAATCATGACGCAAATTTTTAAACTGTTCCAGCATTTTAATTAAATCAAGCTTCTTTTTTTCACTTAGCTTTTCCACGGGTATACCATTTTTCTGGAATAACTGAATATTATAGTTCAGATCATTAAATATTTTCTTTTTCTGCCCTTTAGTCCAATTAAGTTTTTGGTATTCGTCACGAAGATATGGATTAATCCCTACCTCAATCCGGGTTTGAGTTGCCAACGGGGAGCCTATAACCTTTGCTTCAAGATCTCTTCCTGCCTGTATAAGACCACCTACAATCAGTGCCTTAGAATCAGTTACCTTTACATTTCCCCCAGCTTTAACATGGGATTGCATAATGGCTTCTCTAACTAATACATCGCGGCCCGCTTCCAGTTTTGAATTCTCCACGAAAAGAGAAAAAATATTTTCCTGAGCCTTTACGATGGTTTTCATACACCTTTTTATACCGCCTTTAACCATGATGCTGCCAGCAGCATCTAATTGGGCAGCCTCGATAAAGCCACATACCTCAATATCTCCACCTGACTTTACCTTAAAACCGGCATTAATATTACCGTATATTAATATGCTTCCTACAAAATCTATATTACCTGTGGAAAAATCAACATCCCCATTTATAACAAGTACTGGATTAACTGTAACTTTATTATTTAATAATGCTACATGTCCATCTGAAGCAGCATACAGGTTAAGTCCGTTCAGATCTGCTACCGTATTACTACCTCGGGGTAATCCAATATCCTTTCCTTTCTTAGCTGGTATTTGATTACCCATCACATCTATCCCCGGTAATCCATCATCAGCAGGTATTTTTTCAACTAATAATTCTCCCATTTTCACATTATGTATTAGACCCAAGTTATGGTAATCAGCTTTCCCCTTATCATCTATTTTGGGGCACACTCTTTCCGAAGGCAAGGGGAATCTATATACAACCCTGGCATCCTTACCGTTAACCGGTGCTTGACCTTCAGCAATCAACATTTTATAACCCCAGTTTTTTGGTTCAAGGGCATCTTTAATATAATCATCTTTTATGCCGAAGATTATCTTCTTTTCATCTAATGCCTTCTTTACCATTTCTAACGTACAAAATTTACCTGTTCCAATTGGCGGTGATATCTCTATATAGGCCTTAAGGTAATCTCTATCAATAATAACATTCACTTTACTGTCTATATTTTGTTGTTGCCCTATCATCTAACCTCCCCCCTTCTAAAGAATCATGTTCTTTTTCTTGCTTAAACTTCCCCTTAGCCTTAAAATAGCCTTTGTATGCAACTGGGAAATTCTCGACTCTGATAAACCGAGCACCATGCCTATCTCTTTTAAAGTTAATCCTTCATAGTAATATAAGCTTACAATTTTTTTTTCTTTATCCGGAAGCCGAGAAATAGTTTTCGCCAGTAATTCTTTAACTTCCGCTAATTCCAAAAGTTCCAGCGCATCACTAGCGTCATAGTCTTCCACCAAGTCTACTATCCGTTTTTTTTGGTCATCACCTTCATCACCAGATATAAAATCATCTAATGATATTATCGTACTGGGAGCAATTTGCCTTAATAGTTTGTAATATTCATTTAAACTTAGACCCATTTCTTGGGCAACTTCTGCATCAGTAGCGGCTCGGCCCAGTTTTCCTTCTAATTTAGTAAATACCTTTTCTATTTCCTTGCTCTTTTGCCTTATTGATACCGGTACCCAATCCATAGTCCGAAGCCCATCAATTATTGATCCGCGAATTCGAGTAATAGCATAGGTCTCAAACTTAATATTACGTTTATAATCAAATTTGTCTATAGCATCTATTAATCCTTCAATTCCATAAGAAATTAGCTCATCCAACTCGACCATTGAAGACAAGTTTATGGCTAATCTATTAGCAACATACTTAACCAAATAAGCATAGTGGACAATTAAATCATCCCTGGCTTCAATATTTTTTTTTTCCTTATATTGAATCCAAATTTTGCCCATATCTGCTTTCATTTATATTACCCTCTCCCCATGTCCAATGGTTCTGATAATTAAATTACCGGTTTCAGGCTCAAAGGTAATAGTACGGCCATAGTTTCCCCCGATATCTTTAGCTATAATAGGAATATGATATTTTTTCAGGTTTTCTTCTACCGCAATAGCATTACGTTCACCAATTTTCATAATATCGCTGTCCCCTGAGAATTTAAACATCTGCGCCCCTCCTGCTACTTTCGCCTGCAGGTGATCAAGGTTTGCACCATTTCTTGTTAAGATATCCAGTAACAATTCTATCGCAGTGTCTGCAAATTTTGCCTTATTTTCTTGATATTTTGCACTAACACTATTAGGTAACATAATATGAGCCAGGCTTCCTATTTTTATCGTTTTTTCATAAATACAGATACCTATACATGACCCCAACCCTGTTGTCATTAACTTGTCCGGTGCTCTAGCCATTTTCAAGTCAGCCATCCCTACCTGGATAATTCTACCCATTAATCAGTCACCCCAAGTGCCTCTAATATTATTGCTAATGAATCCGGTTCAGGAAGTAGGAAAAAATGTACTACAACTTCATTATCATTTTGGGTAAAATCGGTTTCTAGTAAAAGCACATGGTCAGCAATCTCACCAAATTGAGCCAAAATAGCATTAAGAATAGCACCTGCCATATCTATCCCTAAAGCAGGAACTGAGGCAACAAAATCCAGTTGAGTAAACATGGACATGGCATTCAAATACTTTGCCGATATAATATTACCTAATTCCATTAGGGCTGATTTCTCTAATTCATTCAGATTATTAATATCGGTTTGGCCACTGGAACGCATCAACAGCATATTAATAAGTAATTCTGCTTTATCAGCCTTGATTATCAAGAGAATACTGCTAGGAGCCGACCCGGTAACATTAAAGTATATTCCCACCACCTGAGTATCTGGACTGCCAAAAATGTTCGGTACTTGGGCAAAAGGAAGAATACTCACCCGTGGTACACCTATATTAATCTTGGCTTGAACCATCTGCGATAATGCAGTAGCAGCATTTCCAGCTCCAATATTTCCTATTTCCTTTATAGCATCTATCTGCCAGCTAGATAGTTGGGTGAATTCCTCCACTTCTCTCAATCACCTGCCTGGTACATCTTACAATATTAATATCTCGGAAAGATTTAATATTGTAAGCAATCTATTATTAACCTTGGCAATACCTTTAACGCCTTGAGTATCAATTGAACTGTATACCTTCGACGTTTCCTCTATATCGTTTTGGCTTAGACGCAATACTTCAGACACTTCGTCAACAATTATTCCCACCTTAACATCTTCAAATTGAAAAACGATAATTCGTTTACTTTCCTCTTTGTTCAACGATTTTAGATTGAATTTTTTGTGAAGATTAATAATCGGAATTATATTACCTCTTAGATTTATTACTCCTTCAATGTAGTTATTAGCTTTAGGAACCCGGGTAATATTTAATAAGCGAATAATTTCTTGAACATTCAAAATATCAACAGCATACTCTTCTTCACCTAATTTAAATGCAACTATTTGTATTTCCTCGCCTTGGCTATTCGGACCTTGAAAGTATGTATTTAATCTTTCCTCCATAATGCATCTCCTCTAAAAAAGTGTAGTTATATCTAGGATTAGTCTTACATTGCCATCACCAGATACTATGGCACCAGCTAACCCTGGAATGCCAGCTAGTAGCCTTCCCAAAGATTTGATTACAATTTCCTGTTGCCCTATTAGGCTGTCTACAACCAAACCTATTTGCTGTTCCATTTTACGCACTATCACTACATACATCTCTTCCGCTGTATCTTCACCAGGAGTGCCAAGTAACTGGCCCAACCTAAAAAGCGGCAATACACTGCCACGAAGCACTATTACTTCTTGGTTCTGTACAATCTTTATATCTTTGGCTGTTATCATAGTTGTTTCATTAACTGAACTGAGTGGAATAGCATATATTTCATCTTGTACCGCGACCATAAGAGCTTGAATAATAGCCAAGGTTAGCGGCAACTTAATTCTAAACTGTGTTCCTTGGCCTTCTCTGGAATTAATAAATATTTCTCCACTTAACGATTCGATTTTTGCTTTTACAGCGTCTAAACCAACACCACGCCCAGAAACGCTTGTAACACTCTGGGCTGTGCTAAAACCGGGTGTAAATAATAAATCAATAATCTCCTCCCGGGTTAATTCCTCCCCTTCACGGGGAGTAAGCATACCTTTCTCTACCGCTTTTTCCATTACCCTGATAGTATCCACCCCGGCACCATCATCTTCTACCTCAATAAAGACATTATTACCCTCATGGCGGGCTCTAAGAATTACCTTCCCTGTTGGTTCTTTACCTCTATTAATTCTTTCCTGGGGTAATTCCAGACCATGGTCAATAGCATTACGAAGAAGGTGAACTAATGGATCACCTATTTCGTCAATAACTGTTCGGTCGAGCTCAGTATCCTTACCTTCAATAAGAAAATCGACTTCTTTGTTTAAATTATGAGCCAAGTCCCTAACCATTCGCGGGAATCGGTTAAAAACCTGCTCGACTGGAACCATGCGTACTTTCATTACTATAGCCTGTAAATCAGTACTAACACGGGAAATTTGCTCAATCGTCTCATTTAATTCACTAATTTGGTGGCTTAAACCGATCTGCTCTAACCTTCCTTTATGCATAACCAATTCCCCGACCAAATTCATAAGGTTGTCCAAACGATCAATATCAACTCTAACCGTATGTTTGATATTGTGGTTATAAGTGGCTAGA
The DNA here is from genome assembly GCA_050943255.1 of Syntrophomonadaceae bacterium. Taxonomy (GTDB): domain Bacteria; phylum Bacillota; class Syntrophomonadia; order Syntrophomonadales; family Syntrophomonadaceae; genus UBA4844. The sequence goes on along the minus strand of JBMNOV010000003.1, from coordinate 34,903 downwards.
TCATCTGGAGAGTTATTTGGAATATTAGGGTTACTCTTTATATTTTGTTTCTTCAATATCCCTAAGTCATTAATGTTAATCTCCTGTATTATCACTTCAGTTATTTCAGAAATACTTCTTATTCTTTGCTCCAATTGATTTAATGAAGCCCTAGTAATAATTAATATTGCAAAATTATCGTCAAATTTACCTTCATCCAGATCCTGAGCTGAGGGAATCGTTTTAATTATTTCCCCATCTTCCTCAACTACCTTAAACACCATAAAAACTCGTACTGATTTCATTAGACATCCAGGTTCAACTGTTATTTTAGCATTATATACTTTATAGTTTTTATTGATGGCCTCTTCTATTACAGTTATATCATATTGATTGAAAGTAAAATCTTCCGGCATCGGGTCATTTTCATTATTCTGCATATTAGACGTCAACTGTTCCCGGGCAAAGGTTGCTTGAGGATTTGATTTAATACTCTCCAGTACCCTTATCAGATCATTATTATCCGTTTTTTCGTTACCTTGTTTCTCAATCTGTTCAATTATCATCTGTACCCGATCAAGGCATTGGAATAAGGTATCAATTAATTTACCATTTATCGTTAAAATGCCTTCTTTTAAATCTGATAATACGTTTTCCATGTGGTGGGTTAAGTTTGCCAGGTTATGAAAACCCATGGTAGACGACATGCCTTTTAGAGTATGAGCTACCCTAAAAATTTCATTAAGTGCAGCTGAACTTTTTGTGTCTTTTTCCAACTCTAGCAGGCATTTATTTAAATTATCCAGGTTCTCTTTACTCTCCTCCAAAAATACATCAAGGTATTGAGACATGTCCATCTTCATTTTATAACCAACTCCCTGAATTTTATATACTACACCCATACCCTGTGGGTATACCCGCAAAAAGTCAAATCATATGATGATAAATATAGCTTTAGTATGGCAAAAGCATTTTTTTATACGTGGATAACTTCGCTTGTCCCCCTTGTGTTTATACCTTCACAATATATTTTTGGCATGGTTTTAACTTAATTAAGCATTTTTATAATCTCCCTTGGGATATCCGGTAGCGGCACAAGTTTATCAACTGCACCTGTTTCTACAGCTGCTTTGGGCATACCGTATACTATACAGGTACAAGGGTGTTCCGCAATTATTCTTGCTCCCTTGGCTTTTACCTTTAATACCCCTGCTGCTCCATCATGTCCTATTCCAGTCATAATCACGCCAACCATATGTGACCAGAATTTTTCAGCGGCTGACTCTAACAGTACATCTACTGCTGGCCGTAATCCCCCCCGGGGTGGATTCTTATCAAGAGTGATGTAAAGCTCCTTCTCCCCCACTTGTTTTTCCCGAGCATCAAGAGTCATATGATAATCCCCAGGTGCGATGTAAACACATCCAGAACATACCTTTTCACCATGTTCACCTTCTTTTACATGAACCGCAGCTATACTGTCCAAACTTTCGGCCAAAGACTTAGTAAAACCGGCAGGCATATGCTGAACAACTAGAACGGCTGCATCAATATCTGCAGGTAACCGAGGAATCACCTGGTAAAGTGCTTTAGGCCCACCCGTAGATGTTCCTATGAGAACCAGATTATTAAGCACCTTATTATTCTTAAACTTGTTAATAGCGTTTCCTTTACTTTGTAGCGAAATGGTGAAATTGTTTAATTTATTGCTAGCACTAGCAACAGCAAGGATTTTCTGCACAATTACTTCACTTATCTGCTCAATATCAAGTGAAATCTGGCCAGAAGGCTTACAAATGAAATCGACTGCTCCAAGCTGTAGTGCGGTTAATGTTTGCTCAGCTCCCTTTTTGCTAAAACTGCTAAGCATTATTACTGGTACTGGATTTTCACGCATAATTAATTTCAGGGCTGTTAGCCCATCCATTACGGGCATTTCTATGTCCATTGTAACAATATCTGGTTTCAAATTTTTAACCTGCTTAATAGCTTCGCTGCCATTATGAGCTTTAGCGACAACCTCCAGCTCAGGACAGCTGTTAATAATCGCAGATATCATTTTCCGCATAAAGGCAGAATCATCTACCACCAGAACTTTTATTTTATCCATGATACCTCCCTCATTTGAGGATTCCTTTTTTTATCCATTCACGTTGTTTTTCAAAAATATATTTAAATATTCTGTCCCTTTGCGTTTCACTTATATTATCAAACTCAACTGCTATCCTAACCGCATTTTTTTCATACTTGTTGCGCTCAAATATCCTGACCACATGGGCATAGCAAGAAAACCATTCATTCGTTGAAAACTGTAACTCAATTTCTACCTTTTGGTCATCTTTTATTTCGGACTTGGTATAGAATAATACCCCTCCAGCGCTAATGTCGACTGTTACCCCTTCTTCGGTATTTCCTTTTTCGCCCTCTTCATTAACCGTTCTAAATCGAACTGGTAAGGCTACTGTCAAGCGTACATAATCCCGTTTTTGCTTAATACTTATTAATTTCTTTGGCTTGACTATTATTAGAAAAGGAATAGGCTCTTTTCTTCGCCCTACAATTTTAGACGAAAAACCATAGGTACCGCTTTTTCCCCGTAATATAACCTTAATCTCTTCACCTAAATGCATAGGTAATAGTACACCTTTGCTCATAGGCATTGATATAAAGATATATTTATCCTTTAATTCTTCAATTCGACTAGGCAAATACTCAGTTGTTTCACCATTTAGTACTTCTATTTCAATTAACTGATTTACTTTTAAGTCCTCAATCTTCATACATACCCTCCATATCTACATTTAAGACAGGCCAATAACTTTCTTAAAGAATTGTCTGATTCCTCCACTTGTTTGACGTACTTCGGTTTTCTGGCTATTAGCCTTAATTAAATTAGTAACAATGGAGTCAATATTTCTAGCGGCTAAGCTGCGGGGAAATATCAGAATAAATGCTTGCTGGCGTCGGATTGCTTCTTCTACTATCGTTTCATTGACCACATACCCAAGAACCTGAATTTTTAAATTGAGGAATCGCTCACATACCAGTTTCAGTTTATCTGCGACCATAATTCCCTCGCTGTTATTAGCTACTCGATTAACTACCAAATAAATCGGTTTGGTTGGGGCCCTTTTGGCAACAGCTTTTATCACTCCATAAACATCAGTAATAGCAGTGGGCTCGGGAGTAGTAACCATAATTATGTCATCAGCTGATAACAGAAATGATATAACATTATTGGAAATACCTGCGCCGGTATCAACTATCATATAATCAAATTCGCCTTCTAATTTACCTATCTCCCTTATTACGCGCTGGCAATCATTTTCCTTTAGGTTAGCTAGCTCCGTTATTCCCGAACCCCCAGGAATAATACTTAAGCCTTCCGGGCGAGAAATAATGATTTCTCTCAAATCTTTTTTTTCCTGAACCATATGGTATAAATTAAATTTAGGAACTATTCCTAACATAATATCGATATTAGCCAGACCTAAATCAGCATCCATTAGAATCACTCTATTACCTCTTTTACACATATTTAATGCGATATTAAGTGACAGAGTGCTTTTGCCTACACCACCTTTTCCGCTACTTACTACAATTACGCGAGTATATTTGTTTTCCCGTACTATCTCTTGTTCGATTTTCTCTTTTTCTTTCAGAGCTAATCGTCTAAGTCTATCTGCCTGATCGTACATAGGTTTCGTCCCTTCTTCTTAAAAACATCTGGGCTAAATGTAATGAATCAGGTATTTCGATATCGTCGGGTACATTTTGTCCGATAGTTAAATAAGCTAATGGTTTTTTTATTACATAAAGAGCATTTAATATGGACCCATACTTTTGGGTTTCATCTAATTTAGTAAAAATTAGTTTATCTATCGTAATCCCTTGAAATCTATGGTATATATTAATTAGATCGTTACTATCAGTCGTCACGCTTAATACTAGAATAGTCTCATCTGGCCTAGCTTTGTATACGTATTCTTGCAGTTCTTGCATTTGATTGGTATCGTAGGGACTTCGTCCGGCCGTATCAACGAAGATGATGTCTTTATCCTTATATTGCTTTATAGCCAGCAAGAGGTCCGCGGGTGTAAATACTATACTTATGGGAATTCCTATTATATCAGCAAAAGTTTTTAATTGCTCTGCTGCTGACACCCTATAGGTATCAAGCGTAATTAATGCAACTTGCTTATTCTCTAAAAAAGTAAAGTTAGCTGCTAGCTTGGCTATCGTAGTGGTTTTTCCAACCCCTGTAGGACCAACCATAAACACTACCATCCCTTTGCGTTCCGATACTATTTTGATGGGCTCAATTTGATAAATATATTCCTGTAAAGTATGTAGGCAGACATTGCGCACCCAAGTATCATCACTAAACGCATTGTGGGAAAGCCTGGAAGCGACATTTCCTACTACATTTAAAGCAATACCCTGTTCAACATTATTATTAATAAGTATCTGATAGAGATTTTTGACCTGCTCAGGCAGGCCTTTTATAACTTCAACTTCATAAATCCTGGCCTTAATGTCTGCCATCAAGCTATTCATTTTTTGCATCTGGACAATTAGGTCAGCTTCATTTACATTTCTCTTAACTGTTTTAGTAGAAAAAAGGCTATTGCTGTCATTGATAGCACTAAAATCATTATTATCCTTTTCTGAAGGATTAGCCCTCGCCTGGTCTAATTTTACTTTAAGGTTTTCATCTGCTGCCACAGTTACCTCAACTCGAGGTGAACTAAAAAAACCTAAAATACCAGATTTTTTTATCTTTTGGGTATGCAGGATAATGGCATCCCGGCCCATTTCTGACTTAGCACTTTCGACAGCAGTCTTAAAGTCTTTGGCCACATACTTCTTAATCTTCACGATGACACCATCCCTATTACTTCAACATTGATATTTGAATCAATTTCATTGTATGACAACACAACCAGATTGGAGATAAAACGCTCAACCATACGTTTGAAGTATAGCCTTAGAATAGGAGCACAGATAACTACAGGGGTAATACCTCTTTGACTCAGGCTCTCGTACTGTTGAGAAAGTCCATCGATCACTTTTTGAGCAACATCTGGATCGAGGGCTAGGTATGAACCAAAATCACTATGCTGAATCGATTCACGTAGCTTTTCTTCCAGACCCGGGTCTATAGTTATTACACTTATAGTATGGTTGTCTCCACAATACTGTTTGCTTATTTGGCGTTTTAGGGCCTGGCGAACATATTCAGTAAGTACATCTACATCCTTTGTAATTTTAGAGTGATCAGCCAAGGTTTCCATAATAGTAACCATATCTCTTATGGATACCTGCTCCTTTAAAAGGTTAGACAAAACCCTTTGTAAATCTCCTAATGACATCAAATCAGGAATTAATTCATCAACAACAGCTGAATTATTTTCCTTGATATAATCTAATATGTTTTGAAGTTCCTGCCTGCCCAAAAGTTCGTGCGCATGCAATTTAATAATGGAAGTGAGATGAGTTGCCAGCACTGACGCAGGATCAACCACAGTATACCCCTTCAATTCCGCTTTTTCTTTGTTAGCTGTATCTATCCAACGGGCAGGTAGATGAAAAGCTGGTTCAAAAGTATTTAACCCGGTAATCTCCTGATCATTTTCAATATCTGGTCCCATGGCCAAATATTTATCCAATATTAATTCTCCAGCAGTTATGTCTATGCCTTTAATTTTTATTAAATAATTATTAGGTTTAATTTGCATATTATCGCGAATTCGCACTGGTGGAACAATAAATCCCATTTCTACTGCACATTGTCTTCGAATCATAATAATTCGGTCTAACAAATCACCACCTTGTTCTGAATCAACCAGAGGAATAAGAGCATAACCTAGCTCCAACTCCATCTTCTCTATTTGTAGTAATTCTACGACATTTTCAGGTTTTTTTAGATTTTCGGCTTCAGCTGCTTCCTCGAGGTTGTCATCTTCCTCAGGTGCCGGTAGATCTTTTCTCGAAACAAAATACAATATGCCAAATAAGGTAGCTAGAGAATACATGGGGAAACGAGGTAACCCGATTGAACCTAATACCAATAAAATAATAGCAGCCATACCGAGAGCCTTAGGATAAGTAGATAGTTGAGTGGTAAGCTCAAACCCCAGATTAGACCGGGATGCGCTTCTGGTAACTACTATTCCGGTAGCAGTAGATATTAGCAAGGCAGGTATCTGGGTTACCAGTCCATCACCAACTGTAAGTATAGTATAAACTTGCATGGCTTCGTTCATAGGCATCCCCATTTGTGCCATACCAATCACAAAGCCACCAATAATATTAATAATTATTATTATAATACCAGCAATAGCATCACCTTTTACGAACTTGCTAGCACCATCCATAGCTCCGTAAAAGTCTGCTTCTCTCTGGATTTTTTGCCTTCGTTCCCTGGCCTTCTCTTCACTAATCAAGCCAGCATTAAGATCGGCATCTATAGCCATCTGCTTTCCTGGCATAGCATCCAGGGTAAAACGGGCTGCTACTTCTGAAACCCTTTCCGCCCCTTTGGTTATTACTATAAACTGTATTACAACCAGAATTAAAAATATCACCAACCCAACAATAGTATTACCACCAACCACAAATGAACCGAAAGATTCAATTACCTCGCCAGCTTCAGCATAAAGAAGTATTAACCGGGTAGATGAGATATTAAGTGAAAGTCTGAAAAGGGTCATTATTAGTAACAGAGCCGGAAAAACAGAAAATTCCAAAGGATCAGTATTAAACATTGATACCATTAATATAACCAGGGCAAAACTAATATTAAAAGTTAATAACACATCCAGAAGGCTGGGACTTAATGGCACAATCATCATCAAAATAACCGTAACCACTAAAAATGCTATAACTATATCACTATAGGCTATAAGCCGGTTTAGCAACCCAGCCCTCTCTTCCATTTTTATCCTCCAGTACTACATAACCTTCTTCTTTTGTTTGTAAGCAAAAGCTAGCACTTCAGCAACTGCCTGATAGAGTTCTTCCGGAATTAAATCACCAATTTCAACACTATAATATAAAGTTCTTGCTAATAACTTATTTTCAATTACTATAACATCATTATCGCGGGCTATTTCTTTAATCTTTAGCGCTACCAAATCCTGTCCTCGGGCAATAACCATTGGAGCTTCCATTTCCCCAATGGTATACTTCAAAGCTACGGCAAAGTGTGTGGGGTTGGTTATTACTACATCAGCCTTGGGAACTTCAGCCATCATTCTGCGCATTGCCGCATCCCTTTGGATTTGCCTTTGCCGTGATTTTACCAAAGGGTCACCTTCAACCTGTTTGTATTCTTGTTTTATATCATACTTTGACATCTTCAGTGACTTTTCATATTCATACCACTGATAAAGATAATCTACTACGCCAATAATAAGAAACACAATACTTATTTTAAGAGCCATCTCAAAAACAATTATACTTAAAACCTTTATACTATAAGCCAGTTCCATATCTACAAAACGGGGAAATATATATAAATATTTCTTAAAGACGGAATATACAATATAACTAGTAACTAAAACTTTAATAAGAGCCTTAACCAGTTCAACTAGTGCCCTTTTAGAAAATAATCGTTTAAAGCCTTCCAACGGGTTTAAACGTTCTAACTTCGGGGTAAGAACTTCCGTGCTGAAAACAAAACCAACCTGCAGATAAGATATTAGTAGGGCAGCTATAAAAGTTGCTAACAAAACTGGTATTAAAACTTTTCCCATCAGTATTAGAGCCTCAAGAAACATAACACAAATATATTCGTTGGTAAAATCAGTTAAGATTCTATCGAAAAAATATAAGTTTGTGAATCTTTTATAGCTGTCTATCATCCAGGTTAGGCCTAAATAAAGCGCTACTGTTCCAACCAGTAGAATAACCGCAGAATTAAAATCATTACTTTTAAATACCTGCCCCTTCTGCCGAGCTTCTTCCCGCCGCCGGGGCGTAGCCTGCTCAGTTTTCTCTCCGGTATCACCTTCACCAGCGAAGAGCTGCAAATTGATTACATAGCTTCCATAAAGGTCATCATGCATAAAATTACATTCCCAAAAGTTTTATTAATTCATCAAGATACCCAAAAAACTGAGTAAACAGGATTTTAAATACCCAAATATAAACCGGCATCATTACAAGCAAGGCCCCTAATCCAACCAGAATCTTTACAGGTAACCCCACAATGAATACGTTCATTTGCGGAACGGTTCGGGCTACAAACCCCATAGCTATGTCAGCAGTTAAAATAGCAATTATTACAGGAGCAGATATTTTTACTGCTATGATAAACATGTAAACGCTAATCTGTATTACTAAATCTATAACACTTTCATCTAAATTCAAGCCCATTACTGGTATGACCTTATAACTTTGTGTCAAAGCAGTTAGCAAATAATGGTGTCCATCAATAGCCAGGTAAAGAAGTAACGCTATCGTCTGGATGAGGTTGCCCATTAACGGTATTTGCATCCCCGATTGCGGATCAACTACATTGGTGATACCAAATCCCATTTGCATATCCATTACCTGTCCTGCCAACTGTATAGCTGCAAATATTATAAAAGCAACAAAGCCAATAGTATAACCAATCAGAATTTCCACTGCCAAAGCAGCTATAAAATAGCCAGGGGTAGTTATTTCCTGAATGTAATCAATAGGAACAAAATAAGTCATCATTGCTGCCAGGGCAAATATGGTTAATACCTTAATCCTAACCGGCAGCATACGGCTGCTTAGAATAGGAGCACTTAAAAATAATCCTGATAAACGGCTTATTAATAACAAAAATTCTTCCAGAGCAAACGACATAACCAATTACCTACAAGGCTAAAATTTGTGGAATACTTAGATAAAGACTTTGCGTAAAATCAGTTAAAATATTTAACATCCAGGAACTGAATACAAGGGTAACAATTAAAACAACAATAATCTTAGGAACAAAAACTAAAGTTATCTCCTGAATCTGGGTAGTTGCCTGCAAAATACTAATTAACAATCCAATAAGTAAAGCTGCCCCTAAAATTGGAGCTGAGATTATAATTATAGTGTAAACAGCTTCATGCGCAATTTCTAACACTATATTTTCGTACAATAAGGTATAACTCCTCTCTATCTGAAGCTGAGCATTAACGACTGTAAGACCAGATTCCACCCATCTACCAGCACAAACAAAAGAATCTTAAAAGGTAGTGAAATCATCATAGGGGGTAACATCATCATACCCATAGACATTAAAGCACTGGCAACAACCATATCAATGACCAAAAAAGGCACAAATATCACAAAACCAATCTGAAAAGCAGTTTTAAGTTCACTAATTACAAATGAAGGTATAAGAACATAATTTGGAATATCCTCAAAATTACGAGGGCGCTCGATTTCAGACATCTTTACAAATAAGGCTAAATCTTTTTCCCGGGTTTGGCGAAACATAAAATCCCGAATAGGCTGTATACCATTTCTAAAAGCAGTTTCCTGTGTCATCTCACCCGCCAAATATGGTTGCAGTGCCTTGCTATTAACTTCTTGAAATGTAGGTGCCATTACAAAAAACGTAAGAAACAAGGCTAACCCAATTAATACCTGATTAGGAGGCATCTGCTGGGTGGCAAGAGATGTCCTAATAAAACCTAAAACAACTATGATGCGGGTAAAAGATGTTACCATTATAAGAATTGATGGAGCCAGGGCAAGAACTGTCAATAGTACAATCAATTGCAAGGTGGTCGACAAGTTTTGGGGGTTATCTTCCGCTGAGTCACCTATCTGGAGATTTATGTCTGGTATGGACAAAGGCTCAGCCAATACAGGTGAATTCAACACAACCACCTGCACTATTACAAGTAATAGCACCAGGCTAACACGGTATGTAAAAGAAATTCCGGGTTTATTCATGCTTATCCTTCTTTTTAAGGTTCACCTCACTATAACTATTCCCCCGGTTATATATATCCTCCAGTCTTTTGGCCTGTTCTTCAATTAAGGTATGAAAAGAATTAGACACTTTAGGTGAAGACTTTAGTGGTTTAATGATATTTGTTAAAGTCTTCTTCCAATCATATTTAGGTAATAAATCATCATTATCAGCCACAGTATTATTACTATGGCTGATTTCCTCTAGCAATTGAGAATTCTCAACCTCAAAAAGAAGGGTAATACTATTATCAGTAACACCAATAGCATATACCTTTTTACCTACTTCGCAAAGTGCGATTCCCCGATTATGACCTAATATCACCTCATCAACCACATGAATCCAGGTACCCTGGAGCCGACTGCTGACTTTTCTTCCAAATAAGCGGATAATTGACCAAGCTGCTATAACTATTAAAGTAAGGACAAAAACAAGCTTAACGATACTAGTCAGCAAGTTAGGGGAACTAATCTCTTGTACCTGTTGGCTATCAAGAGCCTTCTCTACTACACTAAAATCATTAACTGCATAAATATCACCTACTAGAATAAACATTTGTATAATGATTAAAATAATGACACTTATGTATTTAGGATTAATAATAATGGTAACCATGATGTTTAAATCCCACTTTTTATTCTATTGCTTTGCTCACAGCTTCAAGAACTCTATCAGGTTGAAAAGGCTTTACAATAAAATCCTTGGCACCTGCTTGAATAGCATCGATTACCATGGCCTGTTGTCCCATGGCACTGCACATAATTATTCGAGCTGAAGAATCAATAGCTTTAATCTCTCTTACAGCTGCTATACCATCCATCTCTGGCATGGTAATATCCATTGTAACTAGATCAGGTTTTAAATCCTTATACTTTTCTACTGCAACTGCACCGTTTTCTGCCTCACCAATAACATCATAACCATTTTTTGTCAAAATATCCTTGATCATCATTCGCATAAATGCAGCATCATCTACTACCAAAACCCTCTTATCCATTATTTACCTCCTCATAATCTATTGTAATTGGTTTATTCTATCCCTGGGACTTATAATAGTAGTGATACGAATACCATAACTCTCATCAATGACTACTACCTCACCTTTGGCAATTAACTGGCCATTAACCAGCATATCTACCGGCTCACCTGCCAGCTTATCAAGCTGGATTATAGAACCTTGGTGCAGTTCAAGTATCTCTTTAATGGTTTTACGAGCCTTTCCTAATTCAACGGTGATATTTAGGGGTACATCCATAATTAAATCAATATTATGTTGCTTGTTTTCTGTTTCATTTGGCTTAAGGTGCGCAAACTGAACAGGTTGCACCGTATACTGAATATCCTTTTTTATATCGGTAGAGTTATTGCTATAGGCAGCATTCACACGATTATCTTGCATAGCTGCAGGTCTATAGTCTTCACTGGCAACTTCCTGAAAGGCCGTTTCTGGATTAATAGCAGATACCGAACTAGTTTGTGGTTCAGTTGTTTCAGCATTGTTACCTAATAGGGTCCCTACCATACTATCAACTGCCTCCAAGGGAATTATCTGCATAATCTCACTATTAACCAGATGCTCTATTTCCATCTTAAATTGAATTCTAATCAATTCCTTATATTTGCTGGCTAGCTCAAGTTTATCCTTGCCCAAATCGATTATGGTTAGACGCGGTGGCGCAATATCAATTCTACGATTAAACATAGAGGACAAACTAGTAGTAGCTGAACCCATCATCTGGTTCATAGCTTCCCCTACAGCACTTAACTCCAACTCACCTAGAGTCTTATTATCAGATTGTCCTGGCCCTCCCATCATCAGATTGGCAATTATACAGGCATCCTCCTCCTTTATAACTAGAATATTGGTGCCATTTAACCCTTGGGTATATTCTACTTCTATTACCAAGTAGGGCAATGGGTAATCATTTTGAAGCTGCTCTTCCGTAGTAATTGAAACATCTGGTGTAGTAATTGCTACTTTTTTTTGCAATAGTGTTGATAAGGTAGTTGCCGCAGTCCCCATAGTAATATTACCAATTTCCCCTAATGTGTCTTTTTCAAATTCGCCCAAACTGGAATTTGAATTATCGGTTAAATTTTGATTGGAACTGTTACCCTTTAATAGTGCATCTATTTCTTCCTGTGATAAAATTCCATCATTCATTTCCATTTCCCCCCTCAACTATTTGGGAAACCTGAATTGAGATTTTGTTATCGAGTATTCCTGGTTTACCAAGAAATTTAGCCCGCTGGCCAATAATTACCTCTAAATCATTTTTTATATGGTGATCCAATTGAACGACATCCCCAACATTAAGATCTAATAACTCCCTTACAGTCATTGATGTACAACCTAGTACAGCTTTAATGGGAACCTGGATATTTACCAGCTTGTTGCGAATATTGTCTATATTATCCTGGTTGGTCTTCTGGCTGCTGGAAGAATAGTAATAATGAACATTCAGTTTATCAATAATTGGTTCCAAAACCAAAAATGGAATACAAATATTAATCATCCCTAATATTTCAGCCATGCGGGTCTCTAAAGAGACAATCATCATTATCTCCGAAGGAGATACCAGCTGGGTAAATTGAGGATTAGTCTCTACCCTTTCCAAAGAAGGTATCAGCTCGATAATAGTTCCCCAGGGCTCCGACAGATAATCCAGCATTGTCTGAACTATTTTTTCAATAATAGTTCGCTCAATCTCGGTTAACCCCCTTATCTTAGAAGGTGCATACCCTGGTCCGCCCAAAAGGCGGTCTAGAAAAGCAAAACCTAAGTTGGGATTAATCTCCATAATAGCACTGCCTTCAAGGGGGTAAAGCGAAAAAATATTCAGTATGGTGGGATTAGGTATAGAACGAATAAATTCCTCGAAGGTTAACTGTTCCACTGATAATACTTCCATCTGAATAGGTGCACGTAATTGAGCAGATAGATAAGTTGCCAGGGAGCGGGAATAATTTTCAAAAATAACGTGTAGTGTATGTATCTGATCCTTAGAAAATTTATTCGGACGCCGAAAATCATAGATTTTAACTTTTTTCCGGGTTTCTTCTGCTTTTAATTCATTAGCGTCAACCGTTCCACTGCTTAGGGCAGATAATAACGCATCTATTTCAGATTGTGAAAGTACCTCACTCATTTTAAATCCCCTTAAGATTTTTTAATTACTGCATAATAAAGTCGGTAAAGTAAATATTTTTTACTATCTCCCGGCCTATTTTGTTATTAATATCTTGTATTATTTCAGTTTTGAGGTTATTACGGTTACGCACATCCAAATCAGCTACGCCCTGGGAAGCCAGTATTTCTATTATACTGTCCTGTATTACTGGTAGATACTTATTTATGGTTTCTCCAGCTTTCTTATCATCAGCTGATACTTCAAGTGTAACATTTACCTTTAAGTAACGGGTTTGTCCAGAAGCATTAATATTTGTGGTAAATTCGCCTACCTCAATCAAATTCCCTGACAATATCTCCTTGTTTTTTTCATTTGCTTCAGGAACCAGCGGTGCAATAAGACTTTTTATAGTAAAGTAGGAAACACCCATAGCAGCTAGAAATAATAATAAACCTACAAGTATTATACGAAAATCAAAAACTGATTTTTCCTTTACCACAGTTTCCTTGTCATCCGCCAATTACAACCCCCCCTTTTCCAACATATATATTACGGTTTAAGATTGGAACATGTGTTTTTGCGAAATTTTATAATACAATCCCGAATTTTAGCGACCCGTTCCTTTACCACCAGCTTTTTTCCGGTTGTCAAAGTAATCACCGTATCCGGTGTTTCCTCCATTATTTCAATTAAGTCTATATTAAGAACAATTTTTTCTCCATTAAGACGGGTAAGGTAAATCAAACTATACCACCTCTTAACTAGTCCCCAAGGGGGTATTCCCCTTGGGGTTAAGCAATTAATTATCTCTTCAAATTGACCAATTCCTGCAGCATTTCATCTGATGTAGTAATAATCCGAGAATTGGCCTGAAATCCCCGTTGGGTAATAATCATGTCAGTAAACTCCTCAGATAGATCAACATTGGACATCTCCAAACTACTAGGAATAATCTTACCTAATCCCCGGGAACCAGGTGAACCGATGTGAGCCCCCCCGGAATTATTAGATTCAGTAAACAGGGTACCTCCTACCTGCTGCAAACCAGCCGGATTCTCAAAGGAGGCAATGGCAACCCGCGCTAGATCACGTTTTTCACCATTATCATAGATACCAACAATAGTACCGTCAATACCTACTGAATAACTGGTAAGACTACCCTGAGCATAACCATCCTGGCTGCTAGCCCAGGCCGATGATTCGCCAGCTCTTTGGGTAAGCCCAGCTAAATCAATAGTACAACTTATATTAGCGGTTCCACTACCGGGTGCTGGTACTTGTCGATTAATGTTATAAGTAAAACTAGCAATATTGGGATCAATAATATTTCCATTATCATCAAATTGAATATTATAAACCCGGAATACCTTGTCACCAGTACCTGAAATTGTGCTCTGGTTGGCTATATCCATGGCACTAAAATCTGTATTAGAATTATAGCCTCCCTGTTTTTCAAACAGCGGATCGGTAGAGATATCACAGGCCCAGCGGGTAACCGGTTCTACAACTGGAGTAACTCCCGGATCTGAACCCGGAGTAATTTCATATTTAAAGAAACGGTAATATACTGTTAGCCTATTACCCTGGGAATCATAGACATCCTTAGAGCCGGAAACGGCATCCTGAGGATAACCTACTGCCTGGCCTTGGGTAGTAGTAAGCACACTACCTTTACATGTTCCTGCATTATTAATTACCAGTTGCTCGACATCTGTACCAGCAAGAGCTGTGTTAAACTCTAGTTTATAAGAGCCACCTAAAGGTAGTACCGGTGGAGTCGCTGTTGGGTCTCCTGCTACCGGTGCTGTTACTTGAGTCACAGTTACATTGCCCTTTAAGGCAGGAATTGTGTCAAGTGCTGCCTGTATTTCAGCAAGTGTTGCATTATAATCAATCGATGCAGTAGTAAACCCTTCATAACTTAAGGTAAACGTACCCGCACTAGATGTGGTCAAGTCAAGGGTTTGAATCTCGTTTTGGGGTGTAATTGCTGTAGATTCCTGCCCCTCAATAATAGTTGTAATTACAGCTGCCCCGCCGGTAAAGCTCGGGTTAATTTGTAACAGCTGTGTATCTATGCCAACTAGAGTACCGGTAAAAGTAACCGAAAAAGTACCATCTTCATTAGCAGCTACCGATACATTCCCGTTTCCGATACTAGGCAAAGATTCAAGAGCTGTTTGAATATTGCTGGCTGTAATTGCAGCATCAGCATTTACGCTAATTGGACCGGTAGTATCAGTATTAAAAGTCAAGGTAAAGATTCCTTCAGTAGCACCACCTAAATCTAGGGTCTGAACTTCACTTATTGCATCAACTCCAGGATTAGATTCTGTAACTGTGGCATCTGTACCGCCAATAAGATTTGAAGTTATCCCTATTAAATCCGTATCTCCTAAACTATCACTAAAGGTTATGGAGAAGGTTCCATCCCCATTATCAGCTACAGCTACATTACCAGTTAAAGCTGGAATAGTCTCCAAAGCTTCTTGTATACTTCCTGCACCGGTTGCTGGTGCATCATAAGGGATTGCAGGTGTATCTATACCTTCATAGGTCAAGGTATAGGTTCCTCCAGTAGCACCACCTAGATCTAGGGTCTGAACTTCACTTATTGCACTATCTCCGGGAGTAGTTTCTGTAACCCCTACACCTACCCCATTAAAGGCGGAAAACGTTATTTCCGGGTGATTTCTGGCTTCCAGGACTCCTTGAAATTTTATATCATATCTTTGCCTAACTGCATCCCAGCTAACGGCTACATTACCAGCACCTATTTTAGGCAAACCCTCTAAAGCTTTTTGAATATTTAATGCTGTATTATTGGGGTTAGCTCCTACAGTAATATCACCCGTAGTCTGCCCGTCAAAAGTTATTCTAAACTGTCCTCCCGCTGCTCCACCATATGGAATATTACTAAAAGCAAGAGACTGCCATTCGTTTTGGGAAGGGGTAAAATTAATTCCTGAATCAAGGTTTCCGGTAAACTGCATTTGCGTAGTAGCCCGGGCATTAAGACTCTTATACCCGGATATATCGATACTAACCGGGTCTCCATTAGTATTAAGCTCCCAGGTCTGGGGATTGGCCAGCCAACCCTGAACCTTATAACCATTGGCAGAACTGTTCAAATTTCCTTGCTCATCAAAATCAAAGGCTCCAGCCCGGGTATAGTATCTTGTATTACCATCGTTAACTACAAAATAACCATTCCCATCAATAGCCAGATCGGTTAGTTTAGCCGTACTACTTGTTGGTGCACCAGTATGAATCTGGTCAATGCTAGCCAAAGCCATGCCCAAGCCTACCCCCATTGGGTTAGTTCCTCCCCGGGATCCATCTGAGCTAGAAGCTCCCCTGATGTTCTGGTAAAGCATATCTTTAAAAACTACCCGGCTCTTCTTAAAACCAGTAGTATTTACATTGGCAATATTGTTTCCTATAACGTCCATTCGGGTCTGGTGGTTTCTTAGACCTGAAACTCCAGCATACAAAGAACGCATCATATATATGACCTCCCTTTATTTAAGTAATATCCTGCTTGGGGATGCTTCAATCATTCCGCATCCCAGGGCTTCCTTTAAGAGGTCCAGCCCTTATACAATTACGGCACTGTCAATGTTGGTAAAGACATTTTCTTTAAGATTTTCTTCATCCACCGCCGTTATCACCGTATTATTTTTTATACTTACTACCAAGGCTAAGTTATCCATAAGGATTAATGAATCCCGGGCACCTTTTTCCCGAGCTTTACTAACAGCATTGTGCAACTTGCCCATTTCGGCTTCCCCTAATTGAATGTTACGAGACTTAAGCCTTTGCTGGGCATGCTGGGAAAACTTCAGTTCACCCAGAATTTTCTTCTCCAATACCTGCCCGAACGTAACTTTCTTATTATCTGAAACATTAGCGTTATCGGTCTTTTTAGCAGGTGCCAGCGGCTGCATAATTTGTTGGGGAAATAGTATTTTATTATTCATCTGCTTCACCTTCTCCGGAAACGATCAAATATAACAAATCGTCAAGACGATTAAGCAACTGTTCTACCTGTTGGTTTTCAGCCACAACCTGGCATCCAATCCCACTAAGATAGGTCATATCAACCTCTTTGCCATTAACAATGCAGTAGGCTTTACCGTTTTTAAACACTACCGAAGTTACGATTCCATATAGTATGTTTTCACCCTGGGCTTCAGGATTCTGGTAACTTATTTCTCGGCCTACCAGATTGCTGGATTGCTGCAATAATAGGGCTGGTATTATATTGTCGTTAATATTGGCCGCCAGGTTCTCGAACCCCTTATTAAGATTTTGCATCTGTTCCAGCGAACTAAAAGAAGCCATTTGAGCTATAAACTCCCTATCTTCCATAGGCTTAAGCGGATCCTGATATTTCAATTGCGTCACCAGTAACTTTAAAAAAGCGTCCTTACCTAGATTAGTTGGGTTATCCTTAGTCGTAGTAATATTCTGAGTTGGTTCCTTAAGCCAGGGGACAGTCTCAGTTATCGTATTGGCCATCTGTTCACCTCCTAAACTAAAAAGTTCATAGTCCCATTCTCATTAAAACCTTGTTCAAATGCTGGAGCTTCGTCGGAATCTGTCTCTTCTAAGTAAATATCCTCAAATAGTTCTTCTGAATATCCCCGGTGTTGTCGTTCTGAATATTGTTCGTTTTGCCATAAGTATTGGCGACTATCCCCAGAGCCATCATACATTCCGCCATTAGGCAATGCTACATTAACTTCAACCCGATCTACCCTTAGCCCCTGTGACTCCAAGTTCTGCTTGAGAACAGGTAGATTTGTCTCCAGTAACTGCTTAACTTGTTGGCTTTCAGCAATAAAACGGGCAGTTACTACACCCTCTTCCACCATAACCTTAATAGTCAATTTACCTAAAAACTCTGGTTTTAGTTCAATTCTGAACTCAGATAACTTACGGTTAAGCAATAGTTCGGCCTTTTGCATGATCTGATCCATTATTTCCTGGGCATCAGGATAATTTTTGCAGTCAGCAGTAGCAATTACATTGCTATTAGTTTTAAATAAATCCGCCGCTCCCGTTGATAGCATACTCATATTAACCTTCCCATCATCAATAGTGGTTTTAAACATACTATCTGCATTTAAAGATTCTAAGCTTAAGCGGCTGGTATTAAGTCTTAGGTTTTCAAAATCTATTAGTTTTTTAACATCAGTAGCCGAAGCTGTTTTATCAACATTGGCAACATCAATATCAACACTATTACTCATTTCTGCTCCTGTCTCTGAAAGGGTTTTGGTATATCCTCTTGTCCCATTTAATATTAATAGATTTTGCATCCATTGTTTTAATACAGCAGTTTCTCTTAATATTTTATCTGCGCCACAGGTAATTGCAGCGGTCTTAACTCCCATCTCCACCTCTTCTCCAGTTGTAGCTGCAACCTTAACCAGTTCATTTCTAGACACTATCTGGGGCTCAATATCAGTATTGCCCACTTTAGCTGGCTGGTCAAAAGCTACATTAAGAGCTATTCCGAGGCTTTGCTTTTGATTTGCAGCTGCCATAGTAGTACCACTACCAGCCTGTTGTGCGGTGATAATTTCCGAGGTTAGGGCTTGGAAAGCAGCAGACAGCATACTTTCTCCTGTTCCTGATACCATTGCTTTAGGAAGAGCCATCCCAATATTTTCTGTTCGGGCTAATTGCTCCCCATTGGTTGAGACCAACTGCCCTAAGCCGCTACCATACCCTGACCAAGTTATTAGTTCTGGGGTTAATGCTTTGGTATTAACTAGTTGTGGAGATTCATTCTTAAGCAATGTTTTAAGCTGTAGTATTAAAACTTCTTCTAGCTTTAAAACAGCTGTTTTAGAAGGATTCAACATACCTTCAATCAAGTTTTCATTAGGTATAGTTTCTACTATTTCAGCTCCTTCTAAATCTGTATGAACCTCTTCTGCTGGAAATATTAATTTAGAGTTTAGATCAACGGCCTCAAGGCTTGTACTGATGCTGTTACTATTAACAATATCTTGTTTTTCCTGTTTCCCGCTAATCTGCTCGAATTTATTAAAGAAGCTTATATTATTACTTTCCTGCAATAAATGTTTTTTTAGCACTGGTGTTAATGATTCCTGGGTTGACATAGTAGCCATCACCGGCATATTCATTACTTTCACTTATTCACCTCCTTCATATCGTAATAATTTATAAGATGAAAGCTACTATTCAGTAACTAGCATCTTTTCAGTTAGAATGATAGCTTTATTCCTATCCATTTTTTGCAGCATTTCTGCTACCAGATCTTGAGGCATCTCATTAAAAATGCCGATAATATCTTCATCCTTTAGCCGGGATATAATATCTGCCGCATCCGCGCTTTTCATTTCCGTGAAATATCCCGCCATATCTTTATAGGCTGATTTTTTATTACTAACAGCAGTTTTTAGGCTTATTATTTGATCATTAAGCTTGGCTACCTCAGTTTTAAGTATTTCAACATTTTTTTGGCTATTTTCATATTCACTTTCCATATCACTGATCTGGTTTTGCAATTTTATTATTAAGTCTTCATTATTGGTAATAGTATTTCTTAATTGGTCATTCTCTTTTTTTATTTTTACCAGCACGTTTTCCTCAGGTGGTATATTTTCTTCTTCAGGTATAAGCCAGTCACTAAACACTGGAATATAAGATACAAATGCAGGTGTTTTTACAATTTTAAAGTAAAGTAAACCTAAACCTATACCAGCCAATAAGATGCTAATTATTAATACAGTTAATAGTGTTTTTATAGCCTTTTTCATTAATAAATACCCCAACTTGATCGATTTGATCGATAATGTATTAAAAGCTTCTTCTATGAGAAGCAGAACTTGCTACCTCATCCAGGTGTTTTTGTTCCTCTAATAACAGTTCCTGTAGATATCGCCGCCATGCCTTTTCCTTAAGTTTTTCCAGGGTTTTGGTCTCACGAATTCGTTCTAGCACTACCATTCTTACCTCTTCTACTTCTTTATGGGCCTTTGCTAAGTTTTGTTCAGCAACGTCAATATGCTGTTTTAGCACCGAGATATATTGTCTTTCCATCAGCATCCGCGGGAACTGTCCTGGAATCACTTCCAGCTCCGTTATTGATTTATGTACAGCCTGGAAACGAGTTTTTAACACCTCTAGCTCCTGCAGGATCTGATTACGGGCTGCAATTTTTTTCTGCATTTCTTCCCTTGCCATCTGTTCCTGCCGCTGGCAAATATCCAATTTTGTTTGTAACCTAAAATAAAAAACCTTCATAATATGTCCCTATAACTAAAACTCCAATACATTGACAATAATAATATGTATACCTTCCTAGTTAATACTATTGTGTAAAGCCTGAAGGGTATCTGTAAAACTTGTTTGTTCCTTGATACCTTGCCTTAAAAAGGCATAACTGTTGTCTATCAAAGTAATTGCTTCATCAATCCGGGGATTAGAACCCTTTTTATATGCTCCTATATCTATTAAATCCTTAGCTTCTTCATAAGTAGCCAGGATACTTCGGAAACGATTAGCATCTGCCATATGTTCGGGGGTTGCAATATCGACCATTACCCGGCTTATACTATGGGCAATGTCAATCGCTGGATAAAGATTTAAGGCAGCCATATTCCTGCTCAAAACAATATGTCCATCAACTATACCACGTACAGCATCAGTCACAGGCTCGTTCATGTCATCTCCTTCCACCAAGACGGTATAAAGCCCGGTAATACTCCCTTTTTCTGCATTACCTGCCCGTTCCAATAGTTTTGGCAACAAGGCAAAAACGGACGGGGTATAACCACGGGTCGCTGGAGGCTCGCCTATTGCCAAACCCACCTCCCGTTGAGCCAAGGCAAATCTGGTTAAAGAATCCATTAAAAGCAATACATCCATACCTTGATCACGAAAGTACTCCGCAATACTTGTAGCAACAAAAGCTCCCTTTAACCTAACCATAGCCGGTTGATCAGAGGTTGCTACAACTACCACTGATTTAGCTAAACCTTCATCCCCCAGGTCCTTTTCTAAAAAATCACGCACCTCACGACCGCGCTCACCTATAAGAGCAATAACATTTATATCTGCTTCTGTATTACGGGCAATCATACCTATAAGTGTACTTTTTCCTACCCCGCTCCCGGACATTATCCCTATACGTTGACCTTTGCCAACTGTAATTAAGCCATCAATAGCCTTAACCCCTACCGGCATCACCTGGGTTATACGCTGGCGTTTTAAGGGGCTGGGCGGGGAGTTCATTACTGGATAAGTTAATTTTGAATTTATACCCCCCCTCTCATCAATAGTCTCGCCCAAGCCATTTAAAACCCGGCCCTGTAGTTGCATTCCAACTTGTACTTTCAAGGTAGAACCAGTAGCCAATAATTCACTTCCAGGTCCTATACCTTCGAGATTGCCCAAAGGCATAAGTAAAATCTTCTTATCCTTGAACCCTACCACTTCAGAAGGTACTAATTGCCTGCCTGTATGATTCGTCTTAATGTAGCAAAGCTCACCCAGCTTTACTTGAGGACCCGAAGCTTCCAGAGTTAGGCCTATAGCTTGAGATATCCTACCTTTAAGCTGACAGGTTGAGACATTATTTAAGGCCTCCATATATTTGCCTAGATCAACCTTGCCAATTTCCCTATTCATTTGCTGCTACTTCCCGAATTATATTCAAAACATTGTTAGTTCTCGTTTCTATTCGTGCATCGACAATGCCAGCTTCACTTTCTAAAATGGCCCCCCCTATTAAAATACGCTCATCAGCCTTGACTTCCAGATTGGTAGTACCATTACCTATATTGGTAAAATCCCCTTTATTAATTGCCTCTAAAATACTATCAATTTCTTGTGGATTAACGTACACATTAATATTTCCCGACTGGTCTAAATATTGAAGGGCCTCCCTCACAACATTAATAATAATATTGTGGTTTGTCTGTAATTCACCAGCTATTACTTTTTCTGCTATTGCAATAATAAGGTTTATCATATCACTTTCACTAGAACGGAACATTGCTAGCTTTTCCTGTTTAGCATCCTCTAAAATATCCTGGACCTGTTGCTTGACTTTCTGCCATTCAGCTTCGGCTTCTACCTGTGCTCTTTTTTTTCCTTCTTCATAAGCTTCTTGGCAAATCTTCTCTTTTATGTGGTTAGACTCTCTAGTAGCCCCCTGCTTAATTACCTCCGCCTCTTCCCGGGCGTTAGCAATAATATTCTTTGCTTCCTCTCGGGCTTTATCGAGTAAATCCATAACCATCTTCTCAGTTTCCCGAAGAATACTTTCTCTTTCCTGCCTTACTCTTTCTAGTTCCTGTTTTTCTAAATCTAATGGGCTGGTTATAACCTCATTATCTGGTAAGATTAATTCGTTATTACTGGTCTGGGTAAGTTCAATTAGATCTATCATAATGGGGCGTGAAAGCTGCATCTGTGATGATTTAATTATTCTAGACAATTAAATCATCACCCCCACGAGCAACTACAATTTCACCAGTATCCTCCAACCTTCTAATAATATTCACTATACGCTGCTGGGCATCTTCTACATCACGCAGTCGAACCGGCCCCATAAATTGTATGTCTTCCTTTAGCATTTCGGATGCCCTATTGGACATATTTTTAAATATCTTTTGGGCAACTTCGTCGCTCGAACCTTTAAGGGCTAAGGCTAAATCTTGGGATTCGACTTCTCGCAGTACTCTTTGCACCGAACGGTCATCTATCATGACTATATCTTCAAATACAAACATTAATTTTTTTATTTCCTCAGCCAATTCTGGGTCCTGAACCTCAAGGGATTCCATTATAGTTTTTTCAGTGCCTCTATCAACCCGATTAATTATTTCAACTACCGATTTTATACCGCCAGCAACTGTTAACTCCTGTGGAATAATAGATGATAACTTTCTCTCTAATATCTTTTCTACTTCTCTTATAACCTCAGGTGATGTAGTATCCATTATTGCAATACGTTTTGCCACCTCAGCCTGCTGGTCAGGCGGCAGAGCAGAAAGTATACTAGATGACTTCTCCGGATCCAGATATGCCAGAATTAAAGCTATGGTTTGGGGATGTTCTGATTGAATAAAGTTTAGTAACTGCGATGGTTCTGTTTTTCGCATAAAATCAAAGGGGCGTACCTGAAGTGAAGCTGAAATCCGGTTAATAATTTCCATTGTCTTTTCCTCTCCATATGCCCTTTCCAGCACTTCTTTAGCATATGAAATACCCCCTTTTCCAATAAACTGACTAGCAAGAGCCATTTCATAAAACTCTCTAAATATACGATCTGCTTTATCAGTTGGAACCTGGCTTATATTAGCAATCTCTAGTGTGATCTGTTCTATTTCGTCTTCATTTAAATATTTAAATATATTGGCAGCCTTATCGGGTCCTAAAAAAATAAATAGATTAGCAGCCTTTTCCTTCCCGCTTAAGTCTTTCTTAGCTATAGACAGTGTAATCACCTCATATCCTCAAGTAACCATACTTTGATTACCTGTGCAGCTGTTTCAGGATTATCATTGATAATTTCGTCTACCTTTTCCCTTATTCTTTGTCTTTCCTTTTCTTCCGGGGTTAAACTTTGCTCAATTACATCAGCCATATCAATAGTATCCTCTAATACACTTTCAAAACCTGATGGTTCCATAACAAGCTCCTTTTCATTTTGCCCTTTTCTCTTAAACTGCCACCAGATAAATACCATCAATAGAGTTGCAATTAAAGCCATTAACCACGGTACAAAGGATAAACTCGTAAACCTTTGCAGTGCTCCCGGCGGTATTGGCTCAGCCTCAGGCACGGTATAAAAGTCTATGAAAGCAACTGATATATTATCTTCCAGGCTAATGTTCTCGTCCGGGCGGTTTTCTCTTAATCCACATGCGGCAGCTACAATACCCCGAATCTTTTCAACTTTTTCTTCCTCACTATCCCCTATATTGGCGTTCTCGGTACCTAACCGGTTAATAAAAACGGAAACCGTAAGGTAATCATATTTAACATCTCCTACAGAAAAACGGGTAACGGTTTCTGTTCTGTTTAGATTATAGTTTACCGTCTTATCGCTCTTATCCCAAGTTGAGGTTCCTTCTTCAGTAGTTACCTCCTCATACTGCGGAATATTATTGTCAGTACCTGGTACACCCGGTTGATTAGCCTGAGTTTGGGTACCTGAATCTTTTTTTATACTTTCACTAATAATAAATGGACCTTCAGGATCATGGGTAAAGTGTTCATCTACCTGTTGTTTATCATTAAAATTCAGCTCGGCATTAACCCTTACAACTGAATTATCCTTACCTAGAACCTGGTCCAGCATACTCTGGATGGCTTCTTCTTTCTCTTTTTCATACTCCCTTTTCATGGCCAATTGCATCTGAACTATTTCACCAGCATTATTAACATCCACCGGTATATCATCGGAAACCATATTGCCGTATTGATCAACAATAACCACATTCTCCGGTTTTAGATCCTTTACACTATTGGCTACTAAATTAGTAATAGCCTGTACTTCTTTGGGGTTTAGCTTCTCGTTATCACGGGTATTTATTACTACTGCCGCCTTGGCCTCCTGTTCATTATCGGAATATAATGACTCTTCCGGCAAAGCCAGGTTTACTTTGGCAGCCTTAACTTTTTGCAGGCTTTGAATGCTTCTAGCCAGCTCCCCCTGTAAAGCAGCCTGATATTTTACCTTCTTATCTGTCTGGGTTTCGCCAAAACTATTTTGCGCAAATAGCTCAAACCCAGATTCCCCCCGGGGGATATTCTCTCCTGCTAAGGTTAAGCGCACAGAATCCTTCAGTTCGGCTGGAACAGAAATAGTTGTTCCACTATCCTGAAGTTTGTATGCAATATTCATTTCCGTTAGTTTCTCTACAACAGCTGCTGCGTCTCTTTCGTCAAGTTCAGTGTATAGAATTTGATAGGGCTTATCTTTTCCACCCCGGCTGGCCATAACTAAAAATACAACTAGTATAAACAACCCAGCTGCTGCGTATATCACCTTTTTATTTAAGCTCAAATTAGACCAGGTAGTTTTGAAGCCCTTTCCCCACTGCTTAACATTACCAACCAAGCTTTCCATTACCTAACTCCTCAAGGTCAATTTACATTTGAATTCGCATTATTTCCTGGTATGCTTCGATTATTTTATTACGTACTTCAATGGTAAGCTGAAGAGCTAGGGTCGCCTTTTCGTATGAAATCATAGTGTTATGTAGATAATCCTCATTTCCTAAAGCTAATTTACTTGCGCTATCAGCAGCTTCATGCTGCAGTTTATTAACATTTAGGAGTGCATCATTAAGATAAGAGATAAAATCAGTTCCACTATTACCATTAGCTGTATCCGTACCATTAGTATTAATTTTGCTGTATTCCGGTCTCAGGCCAAGAACGAGATTACTTTCTACAAGGTCTGGTTTTAATTTTTTTTGCCTCCTATCTTCCAATACTTAGAGCACTTGCAGCCATATTCTTACTTGCTTCTATTACTTTAGCGTTGGCCTCATAGGCCCTGGTAGCCGAGATCATATTAATCATTTCTTCGACGATGTTAACATTGGGATAATTAACATACCCTCCCTCATCAGCATCGGGGTGGGAAGGGTCATAAACCCTTCTTAAGGGTTCTTCATCTTCACTTACCTCTCTTATTTCTTTTACTCTTACACCAGTTCCAATTGTTTTAATGTTATCTTGGAGTAATTGATTAAAACTTTTTCCTTTGGATCTGGAATTTGTAGCTTCAAATACTACCACCTGCCTTCGATAAGGCCCTACACCATTTTGGAGCCGTGTAGTTTCGATATTAGCCATGTTACTGGCAATAGTATCCATGCGCAAACGTTGCGCCGTAAGCCCAGAGGCACTAATATCAATAGTATTGAGGAAACTCATTATTAACTCCTTCCGGTTATTGCTATCCGCAAAAGACGTAATTCATTACTCATACTCCGTCCAAGAGCATCATAAGCTAATTTGTTCTTGGCTAACTTGGCAGTTTCAACATCTATGTCGACATTATTTCCATCATTTCGATAGCTTGTCTCATTTACTATTCTTAATTCCGGTTCAATTCGACTGGTTTGTTCCAAAATCTGCATATGTCGCGAATTGTTTAGATATAGTTTATCATTTATTTGTTTTTTTTCTAGGACCTTTTTAATATTTTCCTCGAAAATTATCTCCCGGCGTTTATATCCCGGAGTATCAACATTGGCTATATTGTTAGCAATAGCCATATTTCTAAGGGCAAGTACGTCCAGTCCTTTATTAAGTAATAGTTGGGTAGGGGACGTAAATATCCTGTCAATCAAAATATCACTCCTAGATAATTTTTCCTTCATTACCTTCTATTTTAACCGACAATATTCCTTTTGTTTGAAACAAATATTTAATTTTTTTTATAAAAAAAATACCGGGACATAACCGGTATTTTTAGTGGTTGTATTAATTTTATAAATAGGTGCATTATCTAATTTCTTCAAACAAGTAATCGTTAAGTATTTTTATATAAGTACCCTTCATTCCCAGTGATCTAGTTTCTATTATTCCTGCACTCTCAATCTTCTTAAGGGCACTGACTATAACTGAACGGGTTATTCCTTCTGCATCAGCTATCCGGCTAGTTACCAATACCCCTTCCCTACTATTCAATTTGGGTATAATATGATAAATAGCTTCTTTTTCTGAGTAGGATAATGATGCCATAGCAATCTGAACTGAAATATTTTTTCGTGCTTCATCTTCAATCCTAGCTGATCTCATACGCATAACTTCATTGGCTATTACCACTGCCCCGTACTCAGCCAATAAAACAGTCTCATCGGAAAAATATATGCCCCATCTCCCCAGAATTAGTGTGCAAATCCTCCTTGCACCGCCAAAAACGGGAATAACCGTCCATATTACTGAAGAAAAGTCATTGTTATTACAATCTACATTAAAGATACATTTGCAACCCTGTTTTAATTCAATATTGGTTTTGGTCTCCTTTATTGCTATTAGTTCTTGGTTAAAACTTTCCGGAAAACGCTCGACATAATCTAATAAGTACTCAACCTGCGTACAACAGGTATTTGGGGTAAAAGCATAGCCTGTAATCTGCCCTCTTCTTCCTACTATAAAAACACTACATTCCAGGTTCTCACTTAGAACCCTGGCAATATTATAAAAATCAACAGGACTCCCCTCTATTTTCTGTGATATTTTATTAATCGATCTGGATCTTTCCAATAATGGTTTTGACATTGAAACCTCCTAGAGGATATATCTGCTAAGATCATCATTATCTACGATATCCTTTAATCTGTCTGCTACATACTTTTTATCAATAATTATCCGTTGTCCTTGCATATAAGGTGAATCAAACAGCAAATCTTCGAGAACCTTTTCTAAAACTGTATGTAACCTTCGTGCTCCAATATTTTCAGTCCGTGCATTTACCTCAAAAGCTATACCAGCAATATAATCTAAAGCATCTTCCTGGAAGCTGACAACAACCCCTTCTGCACCCAGTAGTGCACTGTATTGTTTAATTAAAGAATTACTTGGTTCTATAAGTATTCTCTTCAAATCATTACGTCCCAACTCTTCCAACTCCACCCTAATAGGGAAACGGCCTTGTAGTTCAGGAATCAGGTCAGATGGCTTAGATACATGAAACGCTCCAGCTGCTATGAATAAAATATGATCAGTTTTAACAGGTCCGTATTTGGTTGTTACCGTTGACCCTTCCACAATGGGTAAAATGTCTCTTTGAACCCCTCCGCGGGAAACATCCGGACCATAGGTACCTTCTTTGTTCGCTATTTTATCAATTTCATCCAAAAATATTATCCCATCTTCCTCGGTTTTAATAATAGCCTCCCGGTAGACTTCATCCATATCTATTAGACGCTGGGCTTCTTCATTAGTAAATATCTTTCT
The DNA here is from genome assembly GCA_050943255.1 of Syntrophomonadaceae bacterium. GTDB lineage: Bacteria > Bacillota > Syntrophomonadia > Syntrophomonadales > Syntrophomonadaceae > UBA4844. The sequence continues at coordinate 6,886 of JBMNOV010000003.1, read as the reverse complement.
TGCTTCTTCTACGGTTACCTTTCGTTTCTTTTTATTTTTGGGAAACATGTTACCTAGCATATCCTGCAGGTTAATACCCATCTCCTCTACCCCAGTTCCAGATATTACCTCCATAAAAGATGCATTTCTTTCTTCAACTTCTATTTCAATAATTTCCTTGTCTAGTTCAAAGCGAGATACTTTTTGTTTTAATATCTCCCGTTGTTCTTGATTATTTCTAGTTTCCTGATAGGTTTTATCATCGTCATCCTCATCATCCCTATTAGATCCTAGAAAAAAACCAAAAGGATTAATGGTTGGCTGATTGCGTTTGCGAGATAAAGGTAAGATACAATCAACTATGCGCTCCTCAGCCAGCAATTGAGCTTTATCCTCTACTTCCGCCATTTTATCCATTTTTATCATCCTAATAGATATTTGCAGCAAATCCCTTATCATAGAATCGACATCTCGTCCTACGTAACCCACCTCGGTAAACTTGCTAGCTTCGACCTTTAAAAAAGGCGCTTTCACAAGACGGGCTAAACGGCGAGCTATCTCGGTTTTCCCAACTCCAGTAGAACCAATCATGATTATATTCTTAGGGCTAATCTCATCACGTAGTTCTTCTGGCAGTCTCTTTCTGCGATAACGATTTCTAAGTGCGATTGCTACCGCCTTTTTAGCTTTTTGCTGTCCTATTATATATTTATCGAGTTCTTCAACGACCTCTTTAGGAGTTAGATTTTCCAAAATAATCGCTCCTTTGATTTTTTAATCTATTACTTCAATATTTATATGCTCATTAGTGTAAATACATATCTCCGCAGCAATCTTCATCGACTCTAAGGCTATATCCCTGGCATTAAGATTAGTATGACGTAATAAAGCACGGGCGGCAGCCAATGCATAGGTTCCCCCGGATCCTATTGCAGTAATTCCATCATCAGGTTCAATTACGTCTCCATTACCAGATATTACATACATTTTCTCAGTGTCAGCTACGATGAGTAAAGCTTCAAGTTTCCGCAATACCCGGTCAGAACGCCAATCTCGTGCTATCTCGACTGAAGCCCGGGTAAGATTCCCTCCTACTTGGGATAATTTTTCCTCAAATTTAGCAAAAAGGGTAAAGGCATCAGCTACAGCTCCGGCAAACCCAGCAATTACCTTACCATTAAAAAGCCTTCTAGTTTTATTAGCATTACTCTTCATAATCGTGTTCTGACCGAAAGTAACCTGGCCATCCCCTGCTATGGCTGTTTCATTGCCCCTTTTGACAGCTACTATGGTTGTTCCCTTAAACATTCATTTCACCTCCGCGGATGATTTTTTTGGTGAATACTCTTTAAATTCTCCCGGGTTAGATGGGTATATATTTGAGTGGTAGATAATTTCATATGGCCTAGCAGTTCCTGAACTGATCGTAAATCAGCACCATTACTTAGCAGATGTGTGGCGAAAGAATGACGTAACATATGGGGGTTTACTTTCTGATTTAAAGATATTCTTTGGACATATTTATTCAGTATATTTCTTACACTTCTGTCGGAAATACGCTGACCATATTTATTAAGAAACAAAGCTTTAATAACCTCCCCAGACTTTGGTTTTAAACTTGGCCGGGCTCCATTAATGTATCTTGCGATCGCTTCTCTAGCCATGCTACCCACAGGAGTAATGCGTTCCTTATTCCCTTTCCCCCTAATTTTCACAACAGCATTATTTAGATCGACATCATTTAAGTCTATACCTACCAGTTCACTTACTCTTATTCCGGTAGCATATAAGGTTTCCAATATAGCACGGTCTCTCTGGCCTAATGGGGAGGTTATGTCAGGTGCTAATAATAATGCTTCTATTTCTGTAGGATAAAGGAAACGGGGGAGCTTTTTATCCTTTTTGGGATTAGAAACAGCAGATATCGGGTTTTCACTAAAGATATTTTCCCTGCATAAGAATCTCGCAAAAGAACGTAAAGAGGCCAGCCTCCTGGCCAGGGTAGAGCGACTCAAGCCCCGGTGTTGCATATAAGCCAAATACTCCCTTACTACCTGGTGATTAAAAAAATCAAGGGGAATTAGTTCCAGTTTACAGTTATATTTATTAGCGATAAAGTTAAAGAATTGTAACAAATCAGTTTGATAATTAGTTAGTGTCAGGCTTGATGCACTTTTTTCAACCTTCATATGGTTCATAAAACCATCAATATACTGAAATAACATTTTTATAGCATCCTTTTTTAAGGAAATGCTAGCATAAGGTATATTTTTTTACAACCAATAAAAAATCAATTTAAGTCAACTAAATCCTCTAAAGCACGCCGAGAATAAGCCCTATACCTTTCCCTTTTATCCCTAACTGGTGGTATTAATGGTGGTAATAAGCCGAAGTTAGCATTAACTGGTTGGAAATTTTCGGGATTTGCATTAGTTATATAATTTACCAGGGCGCCAATCATGGTATTATGTGATAAAATAATCGGATTTTGCCCTCGCATTATCCTTACAGCATTTATACCAGCAATTATTCCAGTTGCAGCTGATTCCATATAACCCTCAACTCCAGTAATCTGACCAGCCAAAATAATGTTTTTATCTTGTTTAAATTGGAAGGATGGTAATAATACTGCCGGGCTATTTATATAGGTATTACGATGCATAACTCCATACCTGACAAACTCAGCATTTTTAAGACCGGGTATTAAACGGAAAATTCGATCTTGCTCCCCCCAGCGAATACGGGTTTGAAACCCAACTAAACTGTAAAACCTTCCTTCTATATCCTCTTGCCTTAGCTGTACCACAGCATATGGTTTAGGCTTATCCTTTCCTGGGTTTAACCCTACCGGGCGCATAGGCCCATATCTAAGAGTATCTTTACCCCTACGGGCAATTACTTCAACTGGCATACAGGCATTAAAAAAAAGGTTTTTATCTACACTATGTCCCTCTTTAATATCTGCATTAATCAGCTCATGGTAAAATGTTTCATATTCACTTTGGTTCATGGGACAATTGTAATAGTCATCAGTTCCTTTTTCATATCGTGAAGCCTTAAATACCCGATTAAAGTCCAGACTGTCTAAAGTGACTATAGGAGCAACGGCATCATAAAAATACAGGTGTTCTTCACCGGTAAGCCTCTGTATTTCATTAGTTAAAGTATCTGAGGTCAGGGGGCCGGTAGCAATAATCGTAATTGCATCTGATGGTATCTGACAAGCTTCTTCTCGCACAACTTCAATAAGCGGATGAGCCATAATACGGTTTGTTACTGTTTCGGCAAATAACTCCCGGTCAACCGCCAGGGCTGAACCCGCAGGTATTCTGGTTTTATCAGCGCAATCTAATAGTAGGGACCCCAGGGCCCGCATTTCTTTTTTCAACAAACCTTGAGCTGTATCTTCCAGCTCAGATTTTAAAGAATTACTGCATACTAATTCTGCTAATAGATTTGTCTTATGAACAGGAGTAGTTTTAATTGGTCTCATCTCAATAAGTCTTACTTTTAGGCCTCTTTGCGCAATATGATAGGCGGCTTCACATCCAGCTAATCCTCCACCTATGACATTGATGTATTTCTGCAATTTTAGGTAGTCATCTCCTTGCTAAATTTACATTCGGAATTATGACAGGCCGACATACTTTCTTTTTTTCGGTTCTGTTTTTCAACTAAAATATCCCCGCAAACCGGGCACTTTTCACCGGTAGGTTTGTTCCAGGAACGGAACTCGCAAGCTGGGTAATTGCTGCATCCAAAAAAACGTCTTCCTTTTTTACTTTTGAGAGCAATAATATCACCTCCACATAGAGGACACTCTACCCCAACTTCTTCCACAAATGATTCCGTGTGCCTACAATCAGGAAAACCCGAACAGGCTAAAAACTTACCAAAGCGACCATGCTTAATTAACATAGGTCTTCCACACTCGGGACAATCCTTTCCTGCTTCTTCATCCTTAATCTCAATCTTTTGCACCAAAGCGGAGGCCTTTTCCAGGTCCTGGGCGAAGGGATGGTAAAAATTACGGACTACTTGCTTCCAGTTCAATTCTCCCTCTTCGACTAAATCCAAATCCTCCTCCATCTTGGCTGTAAACTCGACATCTACGATTCCAGAGAAATTTTCCTTGAGTAAATCAACCACAATAAAACCAAGTTCAGTTGGAACAAACTGTTTATTTTGCCTTTCAACATAGCTTCTTTTTAAAATAGTATCTATAATCGGAGCATAAGTGCTAGGACGGCCAATATTCTTTTCTTCTAACAGCTTAACCAGGCTAGCTTCACTAAATCGAGGCGGTGGCTGGGTAAAATGCTGTTCAGAGTTGATCTTCCGTAGATCTAAAATATCCCCTTTCTGCAGTTCTGGGATAAAGTTTTTTATCTCTTCCTCTTCAGTATCGTTGTAAATTTTTTTATAACCGGCAAATCTAAGCTGTGAGCTGCTAGCCCTTACACCATATTCCCCCGCAGTCATCTCTACGCTCACAGTATCATATAAGGCTGCGGCCATTTGGCTGGCGACGAAACGTTCCCATATTAATTTATATAATCGGTATTGATCTCTAGTCAAATAATCCTTTATGCTCTCCGGTGTTCGTGTAACTGCTGAAGGTCGTATAGCTTCATGGGCGTCCTGAGCTTCCTTTTTGCTTTTATATATATTAGGAGTAGTTGGGACATACTGTTCACCATAATGTGTACGAATATACTCCAGTGCTTCTACCTGAGCAACACTTGCCACCCTGGTTGAGTCTGTTCTAAGATACGTAATAAGACCTATAGTTCCTTCTTTGCCAATTTCTAATCCTTCATATAACTCCTGAGCTACCCTCATGGTTCGTTTAGAATAAAAGCTTAGGCGCCGGGCTGCTTCCTGTTGGAGAGTACTGGTTATAAATGGAGCTGGTGCCTTCTTTCTTCTTTCTTTTTTTTCCACCCGGTTAACAACAAATTCACTTTTTTCCAAAGCAGCTACTATTTCGTCTTTTTGCTCCTTTGAACCTATCTCAATTTTTTTATCATTCTTACTGATAACCCGGGCAACGAAGTCTTTACCTAAGGCTTTCCCCAAAAGTACATCAATAGTCCAATACTCCTCAGCAACAAAGTCTTTTATTTCGGTTTCGCGATCACATATTAGTCGTACAACCACAGATTGAACCCGGCCTGCGCTTAGACCTTTACGGACTTTGCTCCATAATAGTGGACTTAAGTTATATCCTACTAGCCGATCTAATACTCTTCTTGCCTGCTGGGCATTAACTCGGTCTAAATCTATAGGGCGGGAATTTTTAATAGCATTCTTAACCGCATCACGGGTTATTTCATTAAATTCTATACGGCATTTTTCTTCGGGAGGTACTTTAATAGCATTTTGCAGGTGCCAGGCTATAGCTTCGCCTTCCCGGTCAGGGTCAGTTGCTAACAAAACTCTTGAAGCCTTTTGTGCTTCTTCTTTTATTTCCTTTAACAGGCTTCCTTTCCCCCTGATAGTTATATATTGGGGTTCAAAATCGTTTTCTATGTCTATCCCTAATTTACTTTTGGGAAGATCTTTTATGTGCCCAACCGAAGCCTTTATTTTATAACCTTTACCCAAAAACTTACCTATTGTTTTGGCTTTGGCTGCAGATTCAACAATTAACAGGGTATTAGTTGACAAACATATCACCTCTCCACATATAATGCTGCAATTATAGTCTCACATAATAATTACCCGGTAAGGATTTAATTATACCTTTTAATTCAAGTTTAAATAAAAGCGTGCTCAAAGAGCCAATATCTAATCCAGTAAGTTGAAGCATTTGGTCAAAATGCATAGAGTTATGGGCAATTATATCTAAAAGAAGTTTTTCATTACCATCTAAAATACTAAGCTGCTCCGGTTCGGTTTTACTGTAAACATGATTGATATCATAATACTCTTCTAATATATCTTCAATGCTCATTGTTAGTTTAGCCCCTTGTTTAATTAAATTATTTGTTCCAACACTATTCTTACTATTAATAGGACCAGGTATTGCAAAAACATCACGACCTTGTTCCAAAGCAAAATCAACCGTTATTAAAGCACCACTTTTCTCCTTTGCCTCAACTACCAGTAATCCACGGCTGAGCCCTGAAATGATCCGATTACGCATAGGAAAATGTGATGGTTTAGGTGCTGTATGGGGAGGAAACTCACTTAATACTACACCATTATTTATTATCTCCCCAAATAGCTTCTGGTTTTCCCGAGGATAAACTACATCTAACCCATTTCCCAGAACAGCAATGGTTTTACCGCTTGTCAAAGCCCCCCAGTGGGCTTCACTATCAATCCCTCTGGCCATGCCACTTACTATCACCATCCCGACAGCTGCTAATTCTTTGGCCAATTTGCCAGCAGTATTCCGTCCGTAATCTGTAGGCCAACGTGAGCCAACAATAGCAAAACAGGGCTGATTAGTAATATTTATATCTCCCTGATAATACAAAATGTAGGGGGGATTACTTATATTTCTTAAACTCTGCGGGTAAAAGGGTTCATCCCAGCAAACCACTTTTATATTTTTTGTTTGATATTCTTGCATGAGTAATTCAGGGGAATTCCTTCTTTTTTCTAATAATATATTAATGATTGATGTGCTAAGAAAAGAAGAATACAAAACCAATTTATCAGCTTCATAAAAAGATTTAAAATCGCCGAATAATTTTCTAATCTTCCATAAGCTTCTATTCCCTACCCCCGGTATTGAGTGGAGTGTACAGGCAATAGCCTTTTCCAGCCTGTCCATCCATATATAAACGCTATCCTAAAAGAGAGCCAAAAAAGATAAAAACGCTAGCGAAAAAGTGGACCACTCTGCCAGACCAATCCCCTATCATTGAAAGTGCAGAAATCAATGTAGGGGGAAGCA
>JBMNOV010000029.1:0-24080 GCA_050943255.1 Syntrophomonadaceae bacterium | reverse complement strand
TCTACTCACCATCACCCATAATTACACATAGATGTAATAAACAAGAGATGGGCTGTCCGTAATCAAAATGAAATAGTGAGATAACAAGCGATATTTGAAGTTTAGCTTAGTTTATTAAGGGAGGGATTAAAATGACCAGATACCGTACAACAGATGGTAAAGAAGATTTAAAGCAAAAATTCAATTATTTTGGAGCAATAGCTATACCACTTGCTTTTGCTAATGGCCTCTTTTTTGGTGGTTATGCCTTGCGTAAGATTAGACAATATTGGGAAGGCGGCCCCATGGACTAATTCTTTCCTCCTTTTTAATTAAAATGGTTTACCGGTTAAGGTAAACCATTTTATTTTGAAAACAATTTTAACTGTTCATAATGCATAATAATGTATAAACTAATTATAAAGACCGGGTAAGGCAGTGTATTTATGAACCGTATATTACTTATAACCCCTTTTCATAAAAAAGCCCGCGGTAATACTCATACTAGTCAAAGATTATTTCACGGTCTTGGCCAGCGTGGCCTGCCTATAGATTTATTTTCATTAGAATCAAATAACTGGCAGCAAGAACTACAAAAATTATTAAACCTAAACTATTATTCCTTGATTCATGGTCTTAATATCACATATTTCACCAAAGTTTTGCAGCTATTCCCTCAATTAACTAAACTACCTTTAGTAGTTACTATGACCGGTACAGATGTAAATTATGATATGCTTAATAACTTCTCAACTGAAATACTGCAAACCTTAAATTCCGTCCAGTATATAGTAATTTTAGAAGACTATTATAGAACTACCTTTCAAACTCTTAGTCCCCAACTTACTAATAAACTAGTTACAATTCCGCAAGGAGTGTTCTTAGAAAAAAATGATGGCCCAACTCGTAGCCAGCTGGGACTTAATCAAGATCACTTTGTATTCCTTCTACCCAGCGGTTTAAGACCAGTGAAAAACATAACACTTGCTATTCATGCCTTAAAAATATTAGCACCAGTTTTTTCCCAGCTACGCCTTCTAATAATGGGGACTATAATTGACCAAGAGTATTATAAAACTATAATGGAACAAATCAATATGCTATCCTGGGCATTATATTTAGGTGAATTTCCTCATAACCAGATGTATAGTTTATTGCAATTAGGTGATGTCGTAATCAATACATCTTGGAGCGAAGGCCAGCCCCAAGCTGCCCTTGAAGCAATGAGCTTAGGTAAACCTTGCCTCCTAACTGCTGTACCCGGGAACCTTAATATAATTACCAATGGCCAGGAAGGTTTTTACGTAAATAACAAGAAGGATTTAGCCATAGCTGCATATAAACTAATTACAGATTATGATCTGCGCCAAAAAATGGGGGCTAATGCCCGTTGCTTGGTAAAAAAGAAATTTTTGTTGCAATCAGAGCTTGACGCCTATGAACTTCTTTATAAAAAAGTACTTGAAGACGCTAATTAACAGGCATTTAAAACTAATCATTTGTCAACTACTATGTATTTGAATCAGATGTGTCGCTATAAGCACTATAATTAATATCGCTTAGTATTTCGCTTTATTACTTTTGGCATGGAATCCATTAAATACTTAGTGCATCAGTTATTATATAAGACGCCGTTTAATTTTTTGCAGTATCTCTCCTGTATTAGAATCACCAACTTCGACTTTAACCAATGCTGCATAATCCATTTGGGTAGGTCCTTTATTAATAATTATTAGATTCTTTGAAATTGCGGCAAATTCCTGGACAAACCCGGCTAACGGGTAAACTACCAGAGAAGAGCCTATTACCATTAAAACATCAGCATTCATTATCTGTTCCCTGGCATTGTTAAATTGTTGAATCGGTTCCCCAAAAAGTACCACATCAGGTTTAAGTACCCCACCACACTCAATACATTCCGGAACTTTTTTCTTCATTTTTAATACATTGTCTCGACTGTAATACCTTTTACAATCTTTATTTGTACAAATAAAACGGGTACGAGTGCCATGCACTGCAATAACATTATGACTTCCAGCCTTTTCATGCAGTCCGTCAACATTCTGGGTAACAACCGCACTAATCCTTCCTTCATCCTCCATAAGTGCCATTATTTTATGAGCCAAGCTGGGTTCTACCTGTGGTAAAGTAAAGTATTTAAAATAAAATTCATAGAAACTTTCGGGGTTCTTCTTGAAAAAATTAATATTAATTATATTCATTACCCGATCCTCACCCAGAGTTTTATAAATACCTTTTTCGCCACGAAAGTCAGGAATCCCGGCCTCAGTACTTATTCCTGCACCTGTTACCACAACGGTATTATTAGAACTGGCTAAAACAGAAACAACCTTATCCAGTATATTACTATCCATCTATTTACCCCCAAGATCTTTTAGGTTTATTTTACATTATAAAGGTGTAAAATCCTAGTTAGATTAGAACACAGGAATTGCAAGGAGATGTTTCCATGAAAAGATTAGCCAATTATTTTATAAAAGGTTTACTATTTATGGTGCCAATTGTAATAACAATATATGTTGTCTATATAATCTTTGTTAAAGTCGATAGTTTGTTAAGGATCCCTCTACCTGGAATAGGAATCCTTCCCGGACTAGGGTTTGTGATTACATTAGCAATTATTACACTGACCGGATTCTTAGTATCCAACTTTGTAACACAAAGCTTATTATTGGTCTTTGACCAGTTTATGAGCAATGTGCCTTTAGTCAAAATTCTTTATGGAGCTCTTAAAGATTTACTAAATGCCCTTGCAGGTGATAAGAAGAGCTTTAATCGACCGGTTCTGGTTAAGTTGGGTTCCGATAATAGTGCTCATGTTCTTGGTTTTATAACCTGTGACTCCCTCGCTAGGTTTGGCCTTTCTGAATATATCTCGGTCTATATTCCCCAGTCATACAATTTCGCCGGCCAGTTACTAGTCTTTCCACGGGATCAGGTCCACCTGCTAGATGCTGCTAGTTCAGATATTATGGCTTTTATAATCTCTGGGGGAGTAACCGGCCAAGATTCTCATTCGAAAAGTAACATTAAATATTAAACCAGCGTAAAATACTTATAAGAACTTATAAATGCCAATAACTAGTATTTTCTTAAGGACAATATAACAAGACAAATATCAGTATATAAGAGAAAATATTTTTTTTACTTAAACAAGTTGGAATAATCACTTCGCATAATGAACATCTTCTATTTTCCCTCTAAATGCGGAATCACTTTCTTCTATATAATGTTCAATTTTACTCCACTTAACCGTGTAACAACAAGAATATTTATAATAATGTGTATAGTTGTTGTATAATTTGTACAGACACTCAGATGATATTTGTTGTACAATTAATACAGGTAATATTTAATTACAAAAATATAATTGGAGGTATTTTAAAGTGATGGCTAACAATAATGTCCTGAAACCGATACATGTGTCGTATTATTATAGCAGGTGTATGTTGTCTTGCACCTAATTACATATATTCTTAATTTTATTTATATAAGTATTAATTAACTTGTTGTTGTTTCCCGAAGGTAGAAAAGGGGGAGAAATAATATGGAACTTAAAAAAGCTACATCGTCTAACAGTTTTTTCGTCCTTTTTAATAATTTTATTAAGCGTCCGTCGACTGGGACTATTCTTTTATTGTTATGTACCTTTGTTGCCCTCTTATGGGCAAATTCTCCTTGGGGATCTGTTTACGAAAGGTTTTTTAGTACAATTATTGGTATTAATATAGGTAATATTAGTTTCGAACATGATTTACTGCACTGGATTAATGATGGCCTAATGGCCGTATTTTTTTTAATGATAGGTCTTGATATAAAACAAGAAATGGTAGCAGGAGATCTAACTGACTTACGACAAGCTTCACTTCCTCTTGTAGCAGCAGTAGGAGGTGTTATTGCACCAGCCGGTATCTTTATCTTATTTAATCATCAGCCCCCTGAAATAGCCGGATGGGGTATACCTATAGCTACCGACATTGCCTTTTCTCTGGCTATACTCCACGCACTGGGACGTCGGATTCCTGTAGGAATTTTGATATTTCTTGCCACCCTGGCTATAGCTGATGATCTTTATGCCATAATAGTAATTGCACTATTTTATGGTACCGCAATCTCCTGGTTTTATCTGTTAGCAGCTGCATTTATATTTGCACTCCTTTTACTCTTTAATCGTTTGGGCAATAATAACATGTTGCTTTACATTATTTTAGGTCTTGTTTTATGGGCTACTTTAATAAACTCAGGTGTACATGCCACAATTGCTGGAGTGTTGCTAGCTATTACAATACCTGCCAAAAGCAAAATTAACAGCCAAGATTTCCTTGCCCAAACCACAAAAGAGCTTAATAAGTTACAGGACTCTAATCTTAGTGGTTATGATATATTAGTTAGCAAACCTACAAGAAAAACCCTGGAGCAAATTAATTATTTTAGCTGTTCCTTCCAGCCTCCATTGCAACGTTTGAAAACCACTATTAAACCTTTTGTATACCTCTTTATTGTGCCTGTTTTTGCCCTGGCTAATGCCGGCGTTATTATAGATACCAGTTCTATAGCAACTTTAAAAGAACCTTTAGCATTAGGAATAATGCTGGGGTTAGTAATAGGAAAACCGCTCGGAATTACCCTGACTACTTGGCTCTTAGTACATTTTAAAGTAACTACTCTACCGAAAAATGTTACTTGGCATCATATGATTGGCGCCGGCAGCCTTGCTGGAATTGGGTTTACGATGTGCATTTTCATTGCTTCATTATCCTTTACCTCAAACGATTTACTAAATACAGCCAAAATTAGTATTTTATTGGCATCTGCTATTTCAGTAATTGTAGGTACTCTCATACTTCTGGCAACTCAAAAAAAATGCGAACCTGAACGTAACAGCGTTCCCCAAAAAGGACACGCCAATAATAGTAACCGAGTTGCGAATGTCGAAGCAACTAGCCAGTGTTAAATTAATTTATAGTATCTTCCGCATGCAAATCAGATTTAAGGGAAATTATAATCATACCACTTTTTTTAGTAGTTTTATACAATAGTATATTTATTGAGGTGATAGATTTGCGCGGTAGAGAAACTATAGTGAAATTACTGATAGTTTTAGCAATCATAGTATTCGTCCTACCCGGTTGTGGTCAAAACGACTCAGCATCACAAAAGCCTTCAACTGGACAAAAACCGAAGGCCCCAACTGCTGCGGAAGATGTATTAGAAAGTATAGATACTATCATTACTGAATTAGACCGCAAAATAAAAATGGTTAAAACGCCTAATTTGCAAAATATAACCGAATCTTCAGAAAAAGAGACTAAAAGTTCTCAACCGGATTCCAGCGGTGGAAGTGCCCAGGATGGAGGAAATAGTGAGGCTAACCCGAACCAGCAACAAGAGAAACAGCCTGAACAAGCTATACAAGAACAAAAAACTGGGAAATGGCAAAAGGAGATACAAAGTCTTAAAGAACTGCATAGTAATTGGAACACTCTTGAGCCTCAAGCAGCTGAGGCAGGATTCTCAGCCAACTCAAGAGAAAGTTTTGAAAAGGTATTAGATGAACTAACCCTAGCTATAAGCAGTCAGAATCATGAACAAAGCTATAAATATGCTATTGAGTTATATGGTCGCTACGGGGAATTGGCAAAGGTGTTTGCTATGCCGCAGCCCCTGGAATTTTACCAGGTTAATTATGGTACGATGGCGGCTATAGCTGAAGCCAGCAGTGGAGAATGGGAAAATGCTGAGGACAGGATGCTTGCCCTTGAGGCTCCCCGGGCTATACTAGTTGCCCAAGTTCGCCAACAAGATAAAATGTTGGCTCAACAAGTGGATTTTTCGCTAAGTGACCTACAAAATGCTATAAAAATTGCGGAGATCAATCTGGTAGCATTAAAAGGTGAAATAGCAATAAGTAATTTAAAAAAGTTGGAAAGGAAACTGTCACAGTCCTCCTCTGATTCTAACTCCCAGAAGTAAATCAGTATCAGCTGCAAAAAAGAACCCCAGAGATACTTTAAGGCATCTATGGGGTTTCTTATTTATAACGCTTCTTACTGTTTAAGATACAGTTCTAAGGTTTTTTTACTTTCATAAACTAAGTCAATCAAGTGTACACATCCTTCACCTGCTCCTAAAAGTGTAGCGATCTCCTTTTTAGATAAATCGGGTAGGCGATATCCTTTAATATTTGCCAGTTTTGTGATTGCTGCCTGACACACAGGATCAGGGACTCTAAGTAATTGGCCGAAAGCTGCTGTAACCCCCATCCTTTTATCTAGTTTTAAGCAGGTGTTTATTTGATGAAATGTATCTATTAAACTGCCGTTTATAATATAAACCTCCTCGTCAACCCGATATAGTTGTTGACTTAAGCAGCGGTCAAACAGGTTGATTCTACGCAAGGTTTGGCCGCAATAATCTGTCCAGGAGGTTGTAATCTGACCCAGGTTACTATAATAGCAACAAGAGCCACTATAAAACTCTTTCCAGGCATCATCATATGCAGCGGCATCACTAAAACCTCTTTCCTGATAAAAAAAGGTCTCAGCCTGTATAATACCTTTAATTGAATTGTTAAAAAGTGAACGCTCTATTTCTTTTTCTATTCCCTGTAATGCATGCCTTAGCTCTAATCCACTGCCTAAATAAGCTACTATTCCTTTCAGACTCTCAATATACTCTCGGCTCTCCCCCATTGCTCCAGGCCGTCCCAAACGATCAAGCCAAGCATCCTTGATTTTCAGACTGTTGACTTCCACTCGTATTACCGCTACCAACTCCATCTGGGAATCCAGATAGCTGGTTTTTGATAATAGGTATCTCTCACTCTCCCGTATGACTGAATTATGCCAAAAAGACTGTCTAAGAAACTCCATAATTCTATGTCTCCTGTTCTTTTTAATTAATTTACTGCTTCACTTATTAGATTTTTTTCCTAACCCTGTCAATTGATCTACCTAATGAACTAATAAAATCGAAAGCCTCTTCAGGTGAAATATTATATCGAACGGCCTCTTCGATTACCCTGTCCCATTGCTCCGAAGTTTTAGCCTTAGGTAAATCTCCATAGTAATTATTTTTATCGAAATGTAAATGATCGAGATAACCGGCTGAAGACAAGAGTTCATGAACACTAACACCATTCCAGGCTGCATCAGCCAATTTTTTAATTATCGCTGCGCTAGGCGCATTATCTACCAAACCACGAAGTAACCGTGATATATATCCAGGATCAACTTGAGACTCATTTCCATATTTATTTATAGATCTATCACCTTTTGCCAACTTTAATAAATTGGCAAAACGTTGTTTATCAAAACCCAGCAGTGATCCCCCCTATATTTTTATAATTTTACTAGAAAAGTAGTTTGCTAACAATTATTATAGAATTTTATGTTAACTAAGGGAATATATAGTTGACCATTGTTTGTTAACATGATATTCTGAATATGACATTGTTGTCTGACAATTGCTAGAATTTATTAATATAAAAGGTGGGGAACATAAGAATTATGGTATTATCATCAATAGATACAACTCCTAAAAACACTTTTCGATATCCTTTTAGTACAATTAAGCTGGCATGGGACGAAGCAATTATAAAAGAAAGCAACCCCTTAAAAAACAATACCCCAGTAATTGATTTAATAGAATCATTGCGTAATCACCTTGATTACTTGATAAAACAAGGGAAAACATTCACTGATCCAGAAATTCTCATAGCCAGTCGCGCCCTGGATGAAGCAATTAACAATTTCTATAAGAATTCAAGTTATGATTAAATAATAAACTTAACTAATTTAAGCAGCTGGTATTTATAATCTGGGAACTCCTGTAAAGCTGTAGTATAATAAGCTAGTAGTATTATTTATCATAAGGAGTTGAATAATCATGCACTTTGACACTCTAATGATTGAAAAACAGGAGCATATAGCTATACTAGCTTTAAACCAGCCTCGTACCATTAATGCTATGACCCCGCAAATGGCAGTAGAATTTAAGGATGCTATCCATCTAATACAAGAGGATAAAAATATTAGGGTTCTGATTATTACCGGAGAGGGACATTCTTTTTGTTCTGGGGGAGACCTCAAAAGTGCGTTTGAAATGTTTGAAAGTAGTCCAGCTAAGGCCGAACCTACTGTAGTAAATTTTTATAAGTGTTTTCTCAACCTAACTAAACTGGAGATACCTACTATAGCTGTGATTAAAGGGCACACAATTGGAGCTGGCCTCTGTCTAGCTATGGCTTGTGACATGCGTATAGCTAGCAGTAATACTAAGATGTCAATGTCTTTTATTAAGGTGGGCATTCATCCCGGGATGGCTGGAACTTATCACCTGCCCCGGCTTGTTGGTACAGCCAAAGCCCTGGAATTATGCCTGTTGGGTGAAGTTATTGGTGCTGATGAGGCTATGCGCATAGGTTTGGTAAACCACGTAATTGCGCCCGATCAATTAGAAGATTTCTCATTAGACTTTGCTCGGCGAATAGCCAATAATCCGGCAGTAACTGCACGCTTGATAAAAAGGTCTATTTACCGAAACCTGAATGTTAACCTGGACGATGCCTTGTTACATGAGTCTCTTTCTCAAATTCTATCAGCCTCGACAGAAGATATGAAGGAAGGGTTATCAGCAACCAGGGAAAAACGATCCCCTGTTTTTAAAGGATGCTAAAGCTATGGGCTAAACTAGAGTTTAAGCTTCATTTGGAGATACAAGATTATGTTAATATTTATTTTGGCTTTAATTATAGGATGCCTTGCTGGTTTCCTGGGAGCATTATTAGGGATCAGCGGAGGTATAATCATAATTCCTGCCTGCCAACTTTTTCTTGGATTTAGCCCTTTAATAGCAGTAGGTACATCACTTTTGGCAACGGTTTTTACCACCCTTTCAGGAGCTTATGGCTATTATCGGGCTGGTAATATAAGGGTAAATAGTGCACTTGTAATCGCTGCTGGTGGGCTAACCGGGGTTTTAATAGGTTCATATCTGTTTAAGGCTTACCTGAGTGATAATATTGCCCTTTTGGGAACTCTTCTGGGTTCACTTTTCCTCTTCATGGCTTTACGCATGGGAGGAGAACTATATGGAGAATGGCGCCATGGTGCCAAAGCTGTTAGTGAACCCTCTAAGCCAATCCAAAACGAAAAGGTAAAGTTATTTTTGCTTGGACTGATAACTGGAACTATGGCAGGGGTCTTAGGAGTTGGCGGAGGTTTTATAATTGTACCAGTCCTCTTATGGCATTTTGCAGCTAAACCTTCTGAAGCAGCAGGTACTGCTCTTTTAGCAATGTTTCCTTATATGACCATTGGTGCGCTTATTAAATTACAACAAGAATTTGTTAACCTGCCTGCTGGACTATTATTAGCATTGGGATGCATAATAGGTGCCCACTTTGGAGTCATTATCAGCCCAAGGGTAAATCCTCAACTTTTCAAGCTTATCTTTACCCTGATTTTCTTATACCTATCCTGGCAATATCTGTTAACATAAAGGTAATATAAAATAGCTTTAAGATTATATAAGTACTGTATGCGCTACTATTTCGGAATATATAACCAAAAAAAAGGTGCTAAAATGCAAAAACATACTGCTATTGAAGTTAGAACACTATATACTGTTATGACCACCTCGTTTATGACTACATTTATGGGTAGTTCTATTAATCTAGCTCTACCGGCCATGGGACATGAATTTGGCAGTAATGCTGTATTAACTAGCTGGGCTATTACCAGCTATATATTGGCCTCAGCCGTGTTTCTCCTGCCCCTGGGCCGACTGGCCGATATACATGGACGACGCCAGATGTACTTGGCGGGTACTATTCTTTACACCCTATTTACCCTGATTACTACCCTGGCTTCTTCAATGGAATTAGTTATTTGCCTGCGACTATTACAAGGATTAAGTGCGGCCATGATTTTTAGTACCGGAATGGCTATTTTAACCTCAGTTTACCCGCCCCATAAGAGAGGCCGTGCACTAGGTTATAGTGTTGCTGTTACCTATCTAGGACTATCAGTTGGCCCGTTTTTAGGCGGAATGATGAACCATTACCTGGGCTGGCGCAGCATTTTTTATCTAACTACATTATTAGGACTAGGAGCTATAATCGGGATACATATGTGGCTTCATAACGAGTGGGCTAGTGCCAGGGGGGAAAAATTTGATACTTTTGGCAGTATCCTTTATATGGCAGGAATACTTGTTTTCCTTTACAGCATATCTGCTATTGCTGATTTTACCACAGCGCGTTATCTAGTTTTACTAGGCCTGTTATTATTGGTATTGTATATCTACTGGGAATTACAGATTGACTATCCGATTTTACAGGTACGTATGTTCAAACATAATATTACTTTTGCTTTTTCTAACCTGGCAGCAATGATAAATTATAGCGCAACTTTCGCAGTCACCTTTTTATTATCAGTCTACCTTCAGGTGGTAAGGGGATATGATTCTCAATCAGCCGGCCTGATTCTCCTGACCCAGCCCCTAGTTATGGCCGTTCTTTCCCCCCTGGCCGGTACCTTATCTGATCGCCTGGAACCAAGGCTAGTGGCATCCTTAGGTATGGGCTGTTCCACTCTAAGCCTGTTTTTCTTTATTTTTATTAGCACATCAACTGCGCCAATATACCTGATAGCTAACCTGCTTTTGGCTGGACTGGGTTTTGCCCTTTTTGCTTCACCTAATAATAATGCCATTATGGGTTCAGTACCCAGACAGCTTTACGGTATAGCATCATCTATTCTTGGCACAATGAGGCTTGTGGGACAGGCCATAAGCATGTCAATAGTTACTCTCCTGATTGCCCTTTTCGTAGGCCAGGCAACCCTTACCGAGGCCAACCCTGCCCATATCCTGACTTGCATGCAAGTCTCATTTACTTTATTCACCTTATTATCTGTTTTAGGAATATTAGCTTCCCTTAAACGCGGTCGTTTACATAATAATGATGATAAATTAGAAAAAACCTAAAACCGCGAACAATATAATTATGTGTAGCAGGTAACCTTTTCAGCTGATAGTATATAAAAAGAAGACAGCCCGTCCCCTGGATAATTGAAGCCGGGCTGAATCACCAGGTGTCAAGATTAAATACTTATATTGGCAATATACCAGACATTATTTTTATTAATTAGGAAAGTATGTTCACCCGCAACTTGGCCATTAGTCTTGAACCACAGGTTGGTATCGCTATTGGGGGTAAGCTCCACTACTTGATCATTAGGCTTAATCTGATACATATGGGTAAAGCTGGATAAATCGAGATCCCCTAACCTGAATTCAACATAGTTATTACCTTCATGTACTCCACTATTGCCAGTAGCAATTGCTGCCACTTTTATAGGAGCTACCCAGTCAATAATAGCTTCATAGACCTTGTCAGCTTTATCAACGACAGTCAAGGTATATTTTCCGGTTTCGTACTGAACGTTAAACCAAAAAGTACTGTCATTGTTTGGGGTTAGAGTAACCACATCAGTATCATCTTTTTGCATTGTTATGGATCTTACATTGTCCTCATCCAGACTAACTTTCTCTCCATCAACTTCAAATGAATATTCCTGGAAAACTTCACCGTCACAGCTACTAACATTCCCAGTTGTTTCCAAGGTCCCGGCCTCAGCTACAATTTCTTCCACAATAATCACCTTACAAGTGGCGGACATGGTGGAGTCGCCCCGGGTTGCAGTTGCCGTAATGGTAACGGTTCCTGTTTTATCAACGGCAGCGGTAACTACCCCATCATCAGTAACAGTGGCTAAACTAGTATCACTGCTTACCCATTCTACTTTGTTATCGGTGGTGTCATCACTATACTTAACGATGGCCGCCAAGGTGATGGATTTCCCCTGCTCCAAGCTCGCTGTCGCCGGCAAAGTTATTGATTTAATTTCGCCTTTATCTTCATTTTTGTCCAGGAGCCGTTGCAACATACTAGCCATCTGAGCTCGGGTTATAGCACTATTGGGGTTAAAGTTGCCATTAGTATCGCCAGATATAATTCCCTCCTCATAAAGAGCGAGTATATAACCCACATCTTCCCTGGAAATTAGAATACCATCTTTAAATGGTATATTACTTGTGTCTACCGGTTCCAGCTCCAGGATTTTAGCAATCATAACTGCCGTCTGAGCACGTGATGCCTGTACACCAGAATGGAAACGGTTTAAATTGATAATGCCTTTTTTAGCGGCTTTATAACAATCTTGCCATACCCAATCTGGAACATCATCTAATTTGTCTTCATCAATTTTTTCATCTTCGTCTTCTACTGCTTTATCCTCATTAACTGTTACACCAGCCTCCTCCGCTGCAATACGCATAACTAATGAAAGGGCTTCAGCCTGTGATAGCCTCTGGTCAGGTCTGAAAGTGCCATCGGGGTAGCCTTTCAATAAACCAATGGTAGCCATTTCTTCAATGCATTGGCTGGCCCAATGCCGATAAGTATCACTGAAATGATTAGCTTTTACTTTTTTATTATTTTGTTTCTCAGCCTGGTATTGGTATAACAGATTTTTATTAATTTTTTTCTGTATTTTTTCCAATACCCTTTCTACCTTTTTGCTGTCTTTTCTTTCTTTCCCATAATTTAGTAACTGTTGTTGCTGGGTATCTACGACCTTACTTTTATGGCCTTTCCCCCAGGCATTGCCGTTATCTGACTTGGCCATTGCCGTAGTTGAAAATATACATACCAGCAATAATGCCAAAATCAACGACATTGTTTTCTTCATAATCTTACCTCCTTCAATGTTCTTATCTATATATGCGAAAAAGATAACTCAAAAAAGGGGTAGATCTAAATTATTCCTCTATACTAGAACTGTTTTATCATAAGTTTTAGAAACAAATTATTTAATCTATTTCGCAAATTATAATAGACTATAATACTTATAAAGAAGAACTATAATTAATATTGGGTTCCTTGGGATAAGAACCTTAACTCCCAGGTTATAATACTTAAGAAAACATATTATTGATAAGCTTCTTATTAAAAAAATTGAGGCAATTGAGGCAATTGGGTAAGGAGAATTATTATGAATCGTTCGGAAGAAATGCTTGATGGTAACATTCGCAGCTTGCTTTGGGCTTTTTCTCTACCTGCTATTGTGGGTATGATAGTGAATTCGCTGTATAATGTAATAGACAGGATTTTTGTTGGGCGAGGGATAGGTTCAGAAGGTATCGCGGCAACTACCGTTGCTTTCCCTGTAATGATTGTTTTATTGGCCGTATCGGTTTTAATCGGAGTAGGTGCTACTGCCCTAATATCAATTCGCCTGGGAGAAGGCAGTAAGGATGATGCTGAAAAAATTGCTGGAAACGCTATGACTCTATTAATATTGTTACCAGTATTATGTACAATCGTTTTCTTTCTTTTCACTGATCAGATATTAATTGCTTTGGGAGCAAGCCCTACAGTTCTTCCTTATGCCCGGGATTTTACTGAAATTATCATGTTAGGATCTGCTATCGGCTCCATTAGTATGGGAATGAATAACTTTATCCGCGCTGAAGGTAACCCCAAAATGGCTATGTATACGCAACTACTAGGCGCAGGGGCTAATATTTTTCTTAATTATGTCTTTATATTTAAATTTGGCTGGGGTATGAAGGGATCAGCATTTGCAACCATAATGGCGCAATCAATCTCTGCTGTCTGGGTCTTAAGCTACTTTTTTACTAATAAAAGTCTGCTAAAAATCCGTATAAAAAACCTCATACCTTCCCGGCCTATATTGACTGGTATTATGGCCATTGGTTTTGCCCCTTTTGCCATGCAATTAGCTAATAGTGTACAAAACCTTATACTCAATAAAACTCTCGTGGCATATGGTGGTGATATGGCTCTATCAGCTGTTGGTATTTTAGTAAGTATTGCAACATTATTGTTTATGCCTGTACTTGGGCTAGCTCAAGGCGCGCAGCCGATAATTGGTTTTAATTATGGGGCCCGGAAATACGGAAGAGTCAGAGAAACCTGGAGATTAGCAGTTTGGGCTGGCACATTTATTGCTAGTGCTGGATATTTGGCAATTCGCATCTGGCCGCAACAACTTGTTGGGCTTTTTAGCGAAGGAGATGTTGTTCTTACAAATTTAACAGTTCATGCTATGCTAGTTTATCTTGCCTTGATTCCGATTGTAGGTTTTCAGGTTATTTCTTCTACCTATTTTCAAGCTGTTGGTAAGGCACGTCAGGCAACTATCCTTAGTCTATCCCGGCAGGTTTTGTTTCTTATACCTTGCCTATTAATTTTACCACATTTTTGGGGTATAGAAGGTGTATGGAGAACAGGTCCTATTGCTGACCTTTTGTCGGTTGCGCTTACCGCTACCCTAATATTTTTTGAGATGAAAAAACTCCGACAGGATGAAGAGAAAATAAAATCGGAAAACCAGATAAATGAGATAACTGCCGTTAGAGGAGTGCTGTGTGGATCAGAATCCAAGTAATACTTTCCTCTAGTTTCAATTATAAGGTAATTGATAAAGAAATATAAATATGGCATTAAGGATGTGTTGCATTTGCTAGGGGCAATTATCGGCGATGTAATTGGTTCGGTATTTGAGTGGCATAATATAAAAACAGAAGATTTTGTTTTATTCTCTCCCCAATCCCGGTTTACTGATGATACAGTATTGACAGTTGCAATTGCAGATGCCATCTTAAATGGAAAAGACTATGCCCGCACTATCCAGGAATATGGCAAGCGGTATCCCCATGTAGGATATGGGAGCAGGTTTACTAACTGGTTAGCAGGAAACAACTTGCTTCCTTATAACAGCTTTGGTAATGGATCTGCTATGCGGGTTAGCCCAGTAGGATTTGCCTTCAATGATATAGAAGAGGTATTAAAAGAGGCGTCTAAAAGCGCTGCCGTTACCCATAATCATCCGGAAGGTATAAAGGGTGCACAGGCAACGGCACTTGCAGTGTTTCTAGCCCGGCAGGGAAAAAATAAGACATATATAAAAGAACAGATCGAATCCCGTTTTGCTTATAACTTGAGCCGGAGCCTTGATGACATTAGACCTAATTACACATTTGATGTTTCTTGCCAAGGATCAGTACCGGAAGCAATAATCGCCTTTTTGGAATCCAGGAATTTCGAAGATGCTATTCGTAAAGCCATATCATTAGGTGGGGATAGTGACACTATAGCGTGTATAGCCGGAGGAATAGCCCAGGCGTTTTATAAGAAGATTCCGATTTATATTGTTGAAGGGGTAAGGGCTCGGCTCAATACACATCTCAAGCAAATAATTGATGAGTTTATGCGTTGTTATATAGCTGATTAGGCTTTTCGTCATTAATTCTTAATAAATATCAATCCCTTATCACTTAATTCTTAACATATATGATATATAAGGGATATAAGGGAGTATGCTAATGACTAAATTAACTGCAACACTGGAGAAGATTTCTCTTAAGGATATTGCTGGAATATTATTGGGATCTTTAATCGGTGCAGCTGCCATACAGTTCATTTTGGTACCAGCACATTTGCTTACTGGAGGTCTTAGCGGAATTTCTATTATACTTTATTTTATAACTTCTCAACCTATCTGGTTATGGTATGTTGTACTAAATATTCCGATTTTTATTGCTGGATTTAAATTTGTAAGCCGACGCTTCACTCTCTACAGCCTTATTGGAACTTTAAGCTTTTCTGGCTTTTTAGCCTTGTTTGCGTCACTGGAAATAAAAATACCTATAAATGATATTCTAATTTCAGCATTGTTAGGAGGAATAATTAGCGGCTTCGGGGTAGGCCTAACTTTAATGTTTAGAGGCTCATCCGGAGGTCTTGATATTATAGCTGGCATATTTCATAAACGCTGGGGAATAGATTTTGGTAATACTATATTAGTTACCAACTTAGTTGTTCTTACATCAGGCCTTATTACCAGCAGTGTTTTACTAATTCTATATTCAGCAATGAGTATATTTGCCAGCGCAAAGGTAGTAAATAGTGTTACTTCCGGGTTCCGGGCCAAAAAAACCGTTATGATTATTTCCCATAACTCTAAAGAAATTGCTGATGCCATCCTGCATCAGATGAAACGTGGATGTACGCTATTATTAGGCAGTGGTGCCTATACCGGCCAAACAGAAAATATTATTATGGTAACAGTCGGCAAGACTCAACTCCCACGTATGAAAGAAATGATATTTGTAATCGATCCTCAAGCTTTTCTTACTATAACTGATACAGTAGAGGTCTACGGAAGGGGTTTTAGGCCATGGGATAAAGATGATGCTTGATAAATATAACATTGTCTCCTGAATATAACAAGCTACTATTCCAAAAATTAAAGCAATAGCGCATCTTTAATGACTTTAATTAATTCTTCAAGCATATCCTGAGCAGAATCTTTTTTAAAACAATCACCTACAACAACGCTTTTAACTGGTGCAAATATAATAGCACGAATTATATTATTATCGATATCTTTAATTACTTTTCTTTGTTTCAATTCTTCAAACATTTGCGCTATTTTGGTGCATCCCTCAATTTCATCACAGTTTTGTACTAGTGCAGGACAGGCAGAAAACTGATCGATAAAATGAAATGCCTCCCCAAATTCAGTAATATAGGTGTAACAAGCTTTTATCAACGCATCTATCAATTGTTCTCCACTCATGTTCCGGTCAACCTTGGTTAATAAATAAGTATAGAACTTTTCGCCATACTCCTTATATATGTCGCGCATCATATCATCTTTACTATTATAATAAATATATACTGTTGCCGGAGAAATCCCCGCTTCTTTGGCTATTTTAGCTATTGAAGCACCCTGAAAACCTTCTTGTAAAATCATTTTCATAACTGCTTGTTTGATATTCTCTAGTTTTTTATCATCTTTTCTTCTCATAAGTTTCCCCTGTTCAAATAATAAATAGATAATAATTTTATAAAGAAAATAGACGCTGAATATGCACTGCCAACGACTCCTGCATAATTAGTTGAACCATAATCATTTTTTGTCTATATATTTTTATTATACGGTCTCTTTATTACGCGTGGCAAATCCCATCAAAATTTACTTGTTTTTAAATGAATATTCATTTACTATTATACCATAAATTATATTATGCTTTATATTATTTTGGTGCACAGGAGGTAAGTATGTATGCCCATATCTCGAAGAAAATTTATCCAACGAGCCACTTATTCTGGACTTGCAGCTGCTGCTATACTTACTGGTACAGATAAAGCAACTGCTGCTATAGATAGCCGCGGCGAGCTGGCGACGGTAATCGATTTAACCAAGTGTGACGGGTGCATTAAATTTGACACCCCCAAATGTGTTAATGCCTGTCGTGAGAAGAATAAGAGCAGATTTCCCCAACCAGAAAAACCAATTCAGGATTACTGGCCGCAGAATAAACACGAAGATTGGTCAGATAAACAAGAACTTACTAACCGTCTTACTCCATATAACTGGACTTATGTGCAACATCTACAAATCGAATATGAAGGTAAATTAAAAGAGGTTCACATACCCCGGAGGTGCATGCATTGCGATAATCCCGCTTGCTCAGCACTTTGCCCATTTGGTGTTAATGAAAAAAAACCCGAAGGTCCGGTTGTAATCAACACCTCTGGCTGCTTTGGCGGTGCTAAATGCCGCGATGTATGTCCCTGGCATATACCACAAAGGCAGGCTGGTGTTGGCCTTTATAAACAAGTAGCACCTAAATATGCTGGTGGTGGTGTTATGTATAAATGCGATATGTGCTACGACCTTATTCAGGAAGGAAAAGAGCCGGTTTGTGTTAATGCCTGCCCTCATAACGCTATAAGCTTTGGAGCTAGAAAAGAAATGCAAAATTATGCAACAAGCTGGGCTGGGGATAATAATGGTTACATCTATGGAGATAATGAAAATGGGGGTACTTCAACTTTTTATCTATCGCAAATACCATTTGAAGTAATAAATCAGGCTATACTAGAGCAAGAGGCAGATGGAAAACCAGGAAAACCTGCTATGCCAGTCGGTATTGGTAACCTTCTGGATAAACCAGCAGGTATGGCTCAGGGATTTTTAATTGCTCCAGTAGCAGGTTTACTGGCAGCAGGACTAACTGTTTATAATACCATGAAAGGTGATGAAAACCATGAAAATTCTGAGGCATAAGCCTGCTGTTCGTTTTACCCACTGGGTTACTGCCTTATCTATTTTTATCTTGTTCTTTAGCGGCTTTGGTCAAATGCCAATATATAAGCGCTACTTGGTTGATCAGCTACCAGGTCTAAGTTGGTCAAGCAATTACCTTATTAATTTGCATCTTCATTACTATGCAGCTTTAGTACTTATATTTATTAGTTTTTATTATGTTGTCTATCTAATGTTAACCAAAGAAACTGATATTTTGCCTCGTCGTGGAGATTTTAAGGAGTCTTTAATAATTATGTCATCTTTGGTTGGCTTAGCTAAGGAACCGGAAAATGATAAATATTTAGCTGAACAGAGACTGGCTTTTACCGTAACTGCCCTGTCTATACTGGCTCTTATATTAACTGGTATAATTAAGGTTGTAAAAAACTTGCCGTATTTTTCTATTTCCTTAAATATAACTTTTTGGGCTACACAGATTCATAATCTTTTTACTGTCATATTACTATTATCTATAATAGTACATTTATTGGCTTTTCTAATTAAAGACAATCGCCCCTTGGTGCCAAGCATATTCACCGGCAAAGTCTCCGCTGAATATGCTAAACGGCGCCATAGCAAATGGATACAAAGATTAAAAATTTAAACCTAAAGGTTTACAAGAACCACATATTATAACTTTTCACAGCGGAATCAAGCCTTAGATTAAAGTGAAAGGATGGATTATATTGAAAAAAGGTCGTATTATAATTATCGCTGGGCTTTTGGTCATTTTCACATTATTAATTCTTGTAAATTACAACCGTAGTACTTCTACCCCACCGCTTGCCAAAGATCCCCTGAAAAGTGCTGCTGTAATTGAGGAGACTTATGAAAATGGTGAAAGTATGTGGATTTTGTTTCATTCCAAAACATGTGGTCCCTGTATTGAGATGCATAGAATATTCGACCAATTGCAGCCAGAATACGAAGGCAAGGTTCGTTTTATTAGTATTGATGTTGATGACAGCAATAATACTGAAGCTGTAAAGGCCTGGGGGATCAGGTATATACCTGCTACTTTCATTCTCGATAGTAAAGGAAATATCAGCTATGAATATGTCGGTATCATCCCAGTAGATAGCTTAAAAAATGAGCTTAATAAGGTGGTACAATGAAATGGAAGCCTGGATAAACGAAATTGCCCCTCATTATCTAAATAACTATTCCCTTTGGGGATATATACTGATATTTCTGGCCGGGATTGTGACCAGTTTCGGGCCATGTAATCTCAGTATGGTTCCTATAATTATTGCCTATGTCGGGGGCATAGATAGCGGACGTAAAAAAAGCCTGGTCTTATCTGTGGCCTTCACGTTAGGGACAGCAACAACTTTTATGCTCCTTGGTTTGTTTATTGCTGCTATAGGCGGAATTTTCGGTACTAGCAAAAGTATCCTCTACTATATCGTAGCAACAGTCTGCGTCACTTTAGGTTTAAACCTGTTAGGAATCATAAAGCTCAATATTAATTATGGGGGATACTTTCTCAACCAATTAGGTGAAGCCCGGGGGTTAAGCGGAAGTTATTTATTAGGTTTGGTTATGGGCTTGGTAGGATCGCAGTGTGGTACTCCTATTCTCTTAGTCATTCTTTCCCTGGCGATGGCCAGCGGCCAGTGGTTATATGGCGCCACCCTATTATTTATATATGCATTAGGAAGGGGCATTCCAATTATACTCGTAGGTACCTTTACTGGACTTATTACCCAAATAAAATACTTTGCTAGATTTAATAATATAATAGAAAAATTAGCAGGAGTCATTATTCTAATTATGGGAGGATATTTTTTTTATCTTGCTTAACCGGGTATATTATTGCAAAGTATAAACACCCTCTATCTTCCATTCATGCCTTCTATTGACAAGAGTAATTATTTGGAATATCGTTTTATTATCCAATATTTTACTTATTTTTTGATAGGGTTCTCTTAGGCAGAGAAACTTAATGGAGGTGGCTGTATGGAAGCTCTCGATATACAAAAAGGTTTGTACAGAACATTACTTAAAAAGATGAAGGGATGTACCTTCGCAGTTACTTTCTGGGACGGAGAGACAGACATATACAATGATGTAAATGGTAGTGAGCCAATATTTCATTTAACTTTTAAGGAAAAAATACCAGCATCTACCCTTATGTCTGATGCCCAGCTTAAATTAGGGGAAGCATATATGCAGGGCAAACTGGTAATGGATGGTGATTTAAAGGAAATTTTGCAATTAGCTGCTGAAAACGCCAACCTTTTTGACCAAGAAGATTCATCCGGTATACTACAGCAATTTCTAAAACGACAAAAGCATGTTTCGAGTGAAAAGCAGGCTGATGGGGTTAAGTATCACTACAACCTGGGAAATGATTTTTTTAAGCTCTGGTTAGACCCAACCATGAGTTATTCATGTGCTTATTTTAGGACATATGATGACCCGCTGGAAAAAGCCCAAATGCAGAAAATCGATCATACCCTGCGGAAACTAAACCTTAAACCTGGTGAAACCCTACTTGATATTGGCAGTGGATGGGGATGGCTTATAATCAACGCCGCTAAGAAATATGGTGTCAAGTCACTTGGTATAACCTTAAGCGAAGAACAATATCACGAAACCACCCAGCGAATTGAGGAAGAAGGATTAAAAGAAATGGTTCAAGTCAGACTGATAGATTATCGGTCCCTGGCTTCGGAAAAACCTTTATTTGATAAAATAGTAAGTATTGGTATGTTTGAACATGTCGGCAAAGACTATTTCTCGGAATATTTTGAAGCAGTAAACCGGATGCTTAAACCGGGAGGGCTATCTCTTCTCCATACTATTACCCGGCCCAAGGAAGGACCCACCAATCCCTGGCTGCAAAAATATATATTCCCCTGGGGATATATCCCCTCATTTCGAGAAGTAATTTGGGAGTTGCCTGAATACGGCTTCCATTTGCTTGACGCTGAGAGCCTGCGTATGCATTACTCCATCACTACTGATCACTGGGCTAAGAATTTTGAGCAGGTAGCGGAACAGGTTCAAGAACAATATGGGGAAGAATTCGTCCGTATGTGGCGACTTTATCTTAATGGATGTTCTGTCACTTTTGCCTGTACAGGGCTTGATATACATCAGATTCTATTCTCCAAAGGACTTAACAATAATCACCCCCTTACCCGGGAACATATCTACCTTAATACTGGGGGGTAAAGTCCAAAATAACCTAATTATTGGAAAATAGTCACGAGTAAGCTGTACATAATGAAAGTTTATATTGAGCCAGGTAAAGGATTCTATATTTCTTTACCTGGTTTAATGTTTTTAAGCACCTTAAATACTACTGAATAGTGCTCCTAATCATAGAACTAAATCCTGATTAATGTCATAATTATGAAAGGTGGACATTAAATGAAAGTATTACTTAATTGCATTCTATTAATTAGAAAAAAAGACGATGATTTTTTAATGTTTTTATAATTACATCGGAGTTTTTGGGCTATTCTAACCACCTGGTTACGTGCCATATACCCACCTTTTAAGTATAGCCTGCAAGGACATGCAGGATTGGTAAAGGAAGGTATTTAATCAAAGGTAAACTTGTTTTACTATTATTATAAGGTTATTGCTTATTCCCATTCGCTATCACTAGTGGTAATACATAGTTAAAAGAAAATAATGCGGGAGGGGGTACACATTCAAGAATTTATTATCAAAATCCAGGGACTTAGTAAAATTTATAAGGTTGGTAATGAAAAAGTACGTGCACTGGATAATATTTCCCTAGAAATAGAAGAAGGCAAGATATACTGCATACTAGGTACGTCAGGTTCAGGTAAATCTACACTTCTTTACCTAATGGCTGGACTAGAAAAACCTAGCCGGGGTTCAATAGTTATCAATGGTCACCACCTTGAGAAAATGAGTGAAACACAATTAGCACATTTTCGTCAAAAATATATAGGTTTTATTTTTCAATCTTTTAATCTTCTCCCTAACCTGACCGCCCTAGAGAATGTAAGCCTGCCTTTGGTATTCCGCGGAAAAAGCCCAGCAGCCAGAGAGCGTCGTGCTCGAAAAATGCTTACAGCGGTAGGATTACCACGACATTTAAGACACAAACCATCACAAATGAGCGGTGGACAACAACAAAGAGTTGGGATAGCGCGAGCCTTCGTAAGTAAACCACCCATTATTTTGGCCGATGAACCGACTGGAAATCTCGATTCCAGAACTACTGCTCAGATAATGCAATTAATGATTGGAATGGTGCAGGAAAATCAACAAACATTGATAATAGTTACCCACGATTACAATGTTGCTGCTTATGCAGATCAGGTTATACATATCCTGGATGGGCAGGTAGAAAGAATAGTACATAATAAAAACTATGATATAAGCGAGGCCAAATTCAATGAAAAATAAGTTTAGAGGTGGAGCTATTTTATTGTTTCTATTGTGGTTTATTAATTGTCCTTATAGCCTGGCAGTTGGAAGTAGTACAGGCTACCCCAATATTATAGTTGCCAATGATAGGTGGATGCCTGAGTTTGTAGCCGGGGAAAAGGCTACTCTTTCCATTCCTTATGAAAATACTGGAACAGCCGCAGCTCGGGATGCGATTATATCTCTTAATGTATCAGATTTAAATAATTTCCCATTAAAAAACGATAAGATGACTTTTACCAACTATTCATCTTCCATAGGTATAGGTTCTTTTGTTTCCAGCTTTAAGGTTACAGTTGACCCAGGTGCTAAACCCGGGATTTACACTATACCTGTTACTATAAGTTATTCCACTGATTCGGGAGCAAAGAGCTCGGTCTCAGCTTCGGTCAATGTTAAAATAATAAATAACCTAAAACAACCGGAAATTAAATTAAGTAATGTTAGTCTTAATGGAGAACGCCTGATAGCAGGTAATACAAGCACTATTGAACTTGGTTTAAAAAATGAAAGTGATTTTGCTATTAGGGATCTTAAAGCGCAGCTGTCAGGCTTCACTACTAATGGTATAAACCTTGACAATTGGCCCGATACCCAGCCAGTACGTGGTATGGAGCCTAACGATTTTAAAATGCTGGCATATAGACTCTATGTAGATCCTGAACTAAAAACCGGTACATATGCCTTAGATCTGTCGCTAAACTATGACGATGAACGCAGACAGGAGTATACTCAAAACATCAAGGTCTACCTTCCTGTAGCTGGTAAAGATTTTCAGGACAACCTAACTCCGCGGATAATCATAGATGGTTATGATTTTGGTGGAGATTATGCCCAAGCAGGACAGGAATTTCCTCTTACTCTTTCATTGTTTAATACAAGTGAGAATACTACTGTTAGTAATATTAAAGTAAGCCTTAGTTCAGATAATCAGATTTTCTCCCCGGTTAGAAATAGCAATTCCTTCTATATTAATAGTCTTAAACCGCAAAGTAAGGTAGATCAAGTACTAGTTTTTAAGCCCATAGTAAATGCAGAAAATCAAACATATAATATAACCGCAGAAATTGATTATCAAGACAGTAAGGGAAACAAATATAATGAAAAAGAACTTATAAGTATCCCGGTATTCCAGCCCGCCCGCCTCATAGCAGCTAATGTAGAAATACCTGAAGAAGCTTATATTGGTAACCCCCTGGGAATCTCAGTGGAATTCTATAATGCCGGGAGAACACCTATACGTAACCTGACTATACATACCAATGGAGATTTTGATATCCAGCAAAATAGCTCATATTTTGGAATAGTAGAAACTGGCAATAGTGATTATTATGATGTTACTATTATTCCCCAAAAGGAAGGTGAACTCAGCGGCCAAATAATCTTCGCCTATGAAAACGAAAGCGGGAAACCACAGCAGATGCAAAAAAACTTTGTAGTAAATGTTATGCCAATGCAGGAACCGCCCCTTCCAGAAAT
>JBMNOV010000095.1:0-4637 GCA_050943255.1 Syntrophomonadaceae bacterium | reverse complement strand
AAATAAATTAATTTGATGGTAAAACTTATATGATATTACCAATAGTATTTATTAAGAGGCTAATAATATAGAAAGGCGGAATTACCATGCTAAAAACCCAATATATAAACAAATTAATAAGTTACAGTGGAAAAGAATTGGTTCCTCATTGGATATATAGGAATTTTGATATAACGGGTGATGCAGTTGTAGCTTTTTGTGGAGAAGTTAGTGTTCCATCCACGTTTATGCTAAATCAAATGGATATCCTGGATCAAGCTTATATATATTCTCCGTTAATGCTTAATTTTATTATAGAACATTTTGATACTGATCTTAATCTTGCTATTTATAGACAACGGCTATTTATGATTGGAATTAAAGAAGAGTTGGAAAAACTCGGCATTAAGATAATTCGTCGAGGTGAAACTCTTTATGTTGAAAGTAGCAAATTAACTGTATCGGTAGCTTCAAGTTCTAATATATCAACATTACTACATATCGGCATTAACATAGATAATACTGGAACTCCGGTTAAAGCCATAGGTCTAAACCAATTAGGCGTGAAAGATATTTCTTCCTTTGCCAATAATGTTATGCTACATTACCAATTAGAATTGGAACAGATTTATGATGCCCGCTGTCGAGTACGGGGGATAGTGACAGACCATAATCACAACTTGTAATATAGCTGGGTATAAACTAAAATATTACAGGGAAAGGAGATAGATTTGTGCCAGAAGATAATGCCAAGTTGGAATTGATAGCCTTAAAAAGCTTTTCCATTAATCCAGAACTCGTCTATATAATAGACTTCTTAAACAAAAGCTTAAAAGATAAAAAAATTATGTTTGGACTTAGCAAAGATAAAAGAAAAAACGAAATGGTTATCAGCATATACGAGTTCTAGCGGAGGATTTATATGACCAAGGAATTTAAAGACTTTATAAAAGAGTTATTAAGTATTATTATTATTGCTTTCATACTTGCTATGATTTTGCGAACATTTGTCATTGAAGGTAGGATAATTCCTACCGGTTCTATGCTACCTACTATACAACTTCAAGACCGGGTTATTGTCAACAAATTTGTATATCGATTTAAAGACCCAGAGAGAGGGGATATTGTAGTATTAGATCCCCCTGAAGCGCTAAATACCAACCTAGATTATATTAAAAGGGTTATTGGCCTTCCCGGGGAAAAGGTAGAAATGAAAAATGGCAAAGTTTATATAAATGAACGACCTCTTAAGGAACCTTATTTGTCGGAACCTATCTATTATGATTACGGTCCAGTACAAGTCCCCGAAAATTGCCTGCTGGTTCTGGGTGATAACCGTAATAACAGCTTTGACAGTCATTACTGGAACGCATGGCTAACCAAAGATAGGTTAAAAGGGAAAGCCTTTTTAACTTACTGGCCTTTTAAAAATATTAAACTATTACAGCGGGAGGTTTCTTTTGAATGAGAATCCTCTTAACCAATGATGATGGAATATATGCTCGTGGAATTCAAGCATTGCTACCTGAGTTGAGTTCAATCGGTGAACTTTTTGTTGCAGCTCCTGATCGAGAACGAAGTGGAACCGGACATTCTATTACAGTATTTGATCCTATACGAGTGGTTAAGACTAGCCTGCCTGGAGTTAAATCAGCCTGGATAATTGGAGGTACGCCAGTTGATTGTGTAAAATTAGCCCTGAACAAACTATTACCTTCAAGCATTGATCTGGTAATATCAGGAATTAACCACGGACCCAACTTAGGTACTGATGTATTATATTCGGGAACGGTATCAGCAGCAGCAGAAGGAGTAATTCTGGGTGTACCAGCTATTGCAGTTTCTTTAAACTCCTATCAGGACGACGCCGATTTTAACTTTTCTGCCCGATTTACTCGTAATGTAATAAGAGTAGCAAGATATCGTGGGTTAGAAAAAAAAATATTAATTAATGTCAATATACCGGCCTTACCGCAGAAAGATATTAAAGGTATTAAAGTAACAAAACTTGGGGTTAGAAATTATGATAATCTATTTGATGAAAGACAGGATCCTCGCGGTAACACTTATTATTGGCTTGGAGGAGGAGTTGTTAAGGAAGATCAGGAGCCTGATAGTGATGTTTTTGCAATTCAGGAAGGATATATAAGTATAACACCTATACATCTGGACTTAACTGAATACAGTTTAATTGATGATTACTGTCAATCGATGGCTAATTATTTAAATTTCTTTAAAGAATAAATCATTAGCCCGCAAATATAAAAGTTTTGCTACTTTATATAAAGTATAGTACGATTTTTACAGCTATGAATACAAGGAGGTTATTGGATGAAGGTTTACCCCACAAATAAAATACGTAATATTGCTCTAGTTGGTCATGGAGGAACTGGTAAAACCTCCCTGGCAGAAGCGATGTTATACAACACCGGGGCGATAAAAAGAATAGGCAAAGTTGACGATGGGAACACAACTGCAGATTATCTACCTGAAGAGATTAAAAGAAAAATTACAATTAGCACAGCGCTAGTCCCGTGTGAATACAAAGAGCATAAAATAAACATACTGGATACCCCTGGTTATGCAGATTTTTATTTTGAAGTAGTTGGTGCACTTCGCGTAGTTGACTCAATGATGATGGTTCTATCAGCTACAGCGGGAGTTGAGGTTCAAACAGAAGTGATTTGGGAATACTTTTCCAATACTCCTAAAATTGCTTTTATTAATAAAATGGATCGTGAGCATGCAAATTTTAATAAGGTTATAGAAGAAATGAAAAATACGTTTTCCGATAACATTGTTCCATTACAATTACCTATTGGTGCCGAGGATAATTTTAAAGGTGTAGTAGATTTAATTAAAATGAAAGCACTAGTATTTGAAGCTGGAAGCGGAAATATTAAAGAAGAAGATATACCACAGGATATGCTTGATGATGTGGAAACATATAAAGAAGCTTTAATAGAAGCTGCTGCAGAAGCAGATGATGTACTGCTTACAAAATATCTTGATGGCGAAGAGCTTAGTGATGCTGAGATTTTAGAAGGAATAAAGGCTGCAGCATCTAGTGGATCAGCTGTATTTGTATTTTGTGGTTCTGCCACCAAAAATATTGGAATTCAGCCAGTAATGGATTTTATCGTTGAATGTGGTGCAACTCCAGATACCAATCCCCAGTCTAAGGGTATAGACCCGGAAAATGAAATTATCGCTGCTCAAGTTTTTAAAACTATAGCTGATCCTTATATAGGACGTATTAATATGTTTAGATTATTTACTGGTAAGATGAAAGCCGAAACAGTTATATATAATGCGTCCAAGGAGAAAGATGAAAAAATAGCTCAAATATTAATAATGACTGGCAAAGAACAAACTGCAGTTCCAGAATTATTTGCCGGAGATATTGCAGCAGTGGCCAAGCTGGCAGTTACAGGAACTGGTGATAGCCTAACAACCAGATCTAACCCCCAAATAATTGAACCAATACAATTTCCCCAACCTACTCTTAACATTGCTATTGAGCCCAAAAGTAAAGGTGATGAAGATAAACTTAGTAGTGCTATACAACGTTTATTAGAAGAAGATCCAACTATTATAGTCGAGAAAAACATAGAAACTAAACAAACTATTATGAAAACCATGGGGGATACTCATACTGATATAATAATCGATAAACTGTCACGCAAATTCGGCGTTGAAGTAATAAGCAAAGAAATGAGAATACCCTATCGCGAGACTATTCGAGCTACAGTACAAGCAGAAGGAAAACATAAAAAACAATCAGGTGGTCATGGACAATATGGCCATGTCTGGATTAAATTTGAACCTTGTGAGGAAAATTTTGTCTTTGAAGAAAACGTCTTCGGCGGATCAGTTCCTCGTAACTATTTCCCCGCTGTAGAAAAAGGCCTTTTAGAAGCTATGGAAGAAGGAGTTTTGGCAGGTTATCCTGTGACTAATGTTAAAGCAACCCTTTATGATGGTTCTTACCATTCGGTAGATTCTTCCGAAATGGCATTTAAAATGGCTGCTCGGCTTGCATTTAGAAAAGGTATAGAAACAGCTAAACCGGTATTATTAGAACCCATTATGGATGTACTAATCGAAGTCCCCGATGCTTATATGGGTGATATTATCGGTGACCTAAATAGTAAACGTGGCCGGGTTATGGGAATGGAACCAATAGATAAGAAACAAATGATTAAAGCTCAGGTTCCCCTAGCTGAAATGGCTCGCTACACTATTGATTTAAAATCTATGACTCAGGGCAGGGGTAAGTTTAAGATGGAATTTTCTCATTATGATGAAGTTCCTGCCCATTTGGCCGATAAAATAATCGAAAAAGCTAAACTAGAGAAAGAAGATAAGTAAATACTATTTACGAATATAAAAAAGAGGGCAAAAAAGCCCTCTTTTTTATATTCGATTATTTATTCTTATGTAATCGTCTCCAAATCCTTTTTCAGCAAAATAAAAAAAATAATGCTTCTCTAGTTTGCTCTTATTTATATCTTTAATAGTTAGATAGGCAATGTAAACCATACAGGTCGTAGAAATAAATATAAACGCTATCCTAAAAGAGAGCCAAAAAAGATAAAAACGCTAGCGAAAAAGTGGACCACTCTGCCAGACCAATCCCCTATCATTGAAAGTGCAGA
>JBMNOV010000028.1:0-24267 GCA_050943255.1 Syntrophomonadaceae bacterium | reverse complement strand
TCCAAGATAACTCAACTATGAAGTTGTATCAAAGCCAGATAGTGAGCAAAGTGGCTCACTTTTAAACTAGCATTAGTGGCTCAGTTTTTAATCAGCACAGTGGTTCACTTTTTGGTTGACATTCGCATAAAACATGAGCATTTCCTGAAAAAGGGCCAAATTCAAATTAAAGATAGTAATATTATTATATTGACTTCAGAAGACGATAAGGAAAAAATGAAGCAAACATTAGAATTATGGTATCGCCAAAAAGCCAGGGAAAAGATTTTAGAGAGAATATCCTTGTATGAGAGTATTATAGTCAGGGTTCCCGGGAGAATAGTTATTAAGTCTCAGAAGTGCAGATGGGGAAGCTGCAGTAGTAGAGGCAACCTTAATTTTAACTGGAGGTTGGTGATGGCACCAGTAGAAGTAATTGACTATATAGTCGTACATGAAATGTGTCATCTTATAGAACTTAACCATTCTTATCGTTT
This sequence comes from Syntrophomonadaceae bacterium, assembly GCA_050943255.1. Taxonomy (GTDB): domain Bacteria; phylum Bacillota; class Syntrophomonadia; order Syntrophomonadales; family Syntrophomonadaceae; genus UBA4844. The sequence goes on along the minus strand of JBMNOV010000028.1, from coordinate 23,791 downwards.
TTGGAGTTTAGTAGCTCAGGTAATGCCAAATTATAAACAAAACAAACAATGGTTAGAAAAGAATGGAGCTAAATTGGGATGGTAATTGTATAAAAAAGATAAATTCAATATAATGGCTTGCTTATTACCTGGGGCACGATATAATCTATTAAGTCAGCTTACTTTAATTAAAAATATTTTGTGGGTGATTTATCAAGTGAAAGTGATAATAATTGGGGCCGGAAAAGTAGGCTTTAGCATAGCCAAATTACTTTCCGATGAAGGTCATGATGTAGTAATGATAGAACAGTCTGTTGAACGGCAGACAATTTTGGAAGAAAACCTGGATGTACAAGTTGTTGGTGGAAGCGGATCTTCAATATCTGTTTTAAAGACTGCCGGAATTTTAAGTACGGATATGTTGTTAGCAGTCACAGAACATGACGAATTAAATATGGTAGCATGCCTACTGGCCAAAAAATACGGCGTTAAAACAACCATAGCGCGGGTGCGTAATCCGGAATATCTTGAGGTTATGGATTTTTCCTTTAAGGAAGCTATGGGAATCGATATTATTATTAACCCGGAAAGAGTTACAGCAATGGAAATTGCTCAGATTATACAGCATCCTGAGGCTTTAAATGTCGATTATTATGCGCTAGGTAAAGTACAAATGGTGGAGTTGGAGATAGAGCAGGGCTCCCCTATTATTGGGAAAAAGGTTAAGGAACTTACCACCAAGGTACCCTATAATATTATTTTCATTGAGCGGCAACAGAAGATTATTGTACCGCGGGGGGATGACATCCTTGTTGAAGGTGACCATATAAACATTATAGCCCGCGCCGATCAAATGAAAGAGGTTGAAAGAATACTGGGATTTCGTACTCCCCAGGTTGAGCATATCACAATTCTGGGTGGAGGCCGTACCGGCTATTATTTAGCACAAATTATGGAAACAATGCGTCCTGATTTACAAATAAAAATTATTGAAAAGGATGTTGAGCGAGCCCGGCAGGTGTCAGAAAAACTAAATCATAGCCTAGTGATACAAGGGGATGGAAGCGATTACCAACTATTAGAGGAAGAGAATATTGGCGGCAGCGATATGTTCATAGCGGTAACTAATGATGACAAAATTAATATACTATGTTCTCTAATAGCTACTAATTTGGGGGTAAAAAAGACATTATGTCAAATTAAGCAAACAGATATTATGCCATTAGTTGAACAGATTGGAATAGATACTATCTTAAATCCCCGCCTGCTAACCGCCGGAGTAGTATTAAAATACATCCGCCAGGGAGATATTATTTCAGTAACGGTATTTGGCGATGACCGGGCCGAGATGCTTGAACTTTTGGTTCAACCAGGTGCCTTGGTGGTTAATAAAAAGCTCCACGAGATTAAGTTCCCGCGTGGTTCGGTAGTAGGAGCAGTAATGAGGGATGAGCATGTAATTATTCCTGATGGAAACTTCCTAATAAAACCTTGCGATCGGTTGATGGTATTTTCTATTTTAGAGGATATACATAAGATAGAGCGCCTCTTTTTAAGTGGAGGTAAATAGGCAATTGATTAGACCTGCAGTAGTAATAAATAACCTCGGTTTCCTTTTATTGATAATCGGGTTAGCTATGTTAACCTGTATACCTTGGTCCATTATCTACCGGGAGCCAGTTACTGGAAGCCTTTTACTAGCTGCTGTTATAACTATCGGCAGCGGTCTTATGCTAAAAATTTTTTTTGCTACCAGTGAAAAAATTAATATAAAGGAAAGTTTTGCATTAGTAGGTTTAGGCTGGATTTTAGCTTCGACAGCTGGCTCTTTACCGTTTTGGTTTTCCGATTACTTATCGTTTGCTGATGCTTTTTTTGAGACAGCTTCAGGTTTTTCTACCACAGGTGCCACTGTTATCCAAGATGTGGAGGTATGGCCTAAAGGGCTTATGTTCTGGCGTTGTCTCACCCAGTGGCTTGGAGGAATGGGTATTATAGTTCTATTTATTGCAATAATTGCCGGAACGGGAGCTAGGGGGAACCAGTTATTTCAGTCTGAATTACCAGGAGGGTCTTTTCAGGATAAAATTAGCCCTCGTGTCCGTGAAACTGCTCAGAAGTTGTGGAAGACCTACATAGTATTAAGCGGTGTCTGTTTATTATTATTGTTGATTTTTGGCATGGATCTTTTTGATGCCCTGTGTCATACTTTTACTACCCTGGCAACGGGAGGTTTCTCAACTAAGAATGCCAGCATTGCGTATTATAACAGTCCTTTTATTCACTGGACTATAATAATATTCATGTTCCTGGGGGGGACTAATTTTTCGCTGCATTATTTAGCCTTTAAGAAGCGTAATCCCCCTAAAGTTTACGGTGAAAGTCCGGAATTTAAATTATATGCTGCTATAATATTACTGGCAAGTATAATGGTGATAATTGGGCTTAGTCATCCCAGCTTACATTTAAGCTGGGATGATAAGGTGCGGACTGCAATTTTTCATGTAGTATCTATTATAACTACTACTGGTTTTACCGTGGATAATTACCACTATTGGCCATCAGGGGCGGCAGGAGTAATTTTTTTACTTATGTTTTCCGGCGGATGTATAGGCTCAACCTCAGGAAATATAAAGGTTGGCCGCTACTTAATAATGATGGTTCGTTCAATAAATGAGCTCAAGAAGATGATTCATCCTAAGGCAGTATTACCACTACGCTTTGGTGGCAGGATACTGAATGAAGATCGCGTTTCCAATATTGCACAATTCTTCTTCTTATATATCATGTTGATTGTTATAGGTGTTGTAATTTTGACTATTTTAGGTATAGATTTATTCAGCAGCCTAACTGCAGCTGTGGCCTGTCTGGGTAATGTCGGACCTGGTTTCGGAATGGTAGGACCAAATGGTAATTATAGTTTTATGCCGGATGTAGCCAAATATATGTTAAGTATTCTAATGCTAATCGGCCGCTTAGAGATTTTCCCTTTACTGTTATTACTTCTTCCCGAGTATTGGAAACAGTAATAATGCTGGTGTTAAGCTAAATAATAGTTTTTAATTAATTTGCTCCAATAAATCCTGAGCTACAAGTAAAAGTTTCTGCGCAGACAAGGTGCGTAATTGCTTTACATCTAGATCGTTAATTCGCAAGCGATCAAGACCATCAGCATCTTTAAATATTTTATACAGCAGAAACAAGCGATAATGGTTCTCTACTCGGTATTCACCTGCTATTTCTCTAGCTTGCTGGTCATTAATGCAGTGGTTCTCGATAATAAAGCGTAAAATTTCCTGATCTTCTGGTTCCAGTTTCCATAAACTAAGAGACAAACCCTTATGATAGCTTTCCCTACCGTGGTAAGGGTCAAGGTTATCATTACAACGTCCTATATCATGGTACAATGCCGCTAGACAGAGCAAATTTTGATCATTACCCACAATATGTTCCATCCAGGAAAGAATAAGGGATAACAGCAATACCCTGCGGATATGAGATATGCCGTGAATTCCTTCCGGACGATGGAAATAGTTCGCATTTATGAAATTAGAATAAAAATTATACAATTCTGTAATACCTGCCTTATCTAATCCGGGTTTTAGATCGGCGAAACTTTTGAAATTGAGTTCTTCAATATCCGCCACATCTCCAGGAAAACAGATAACTTCTTTTTCATTACGGTATTTTATGTTAGCTAATATCTTGTCTAAATGAACTCGTCCCTTAAAGACTTTACCTTTAACTTGCAGACTACGGGAAAAGTATATGGCAGTATTGATATCTCGAGTCCAAGATGAGGCTTGGGATACGGGACTAGCAAGGACATGCCCCCGATAAACTTCTACATTACCCTCATTATCAACGGGGAATTTAAACTTTTCTTTTTTATATATCTGGATTTGACGTATAAAATCAGCACTAAAATCTGATAGTTTTAATTGCAGCCGGGAAAAAATGTACCAAAACAGGTGATATTTATCCTCACCGGCGATTTCAGGATAAAGTTTCAAGTAAGCCTCTAACGCTAGTTTAGGGTTAATTAAGGCAAAAAAAGAAAGGTAATCCTTTTTTTGCAGAGATGTTTGCAAACGAGAAGTTTCTAAATTAATAGTTGCTTCTATATCCATTGCTGTTAAAGTTCTAACATTAAAGGCTGGTATGTCAACAAGCACATAATCATGGTAATACGCAAACCAGGAAAATGGGGTAAATCTACTATAATAAAATTGGGCAATGTTTAAATTAGTACTTTTTATAAAAGCTTGACACTCTTCGAAGCGAAAGCGTTTGGGACGTGAAGGCATTAAGGCTAATTCTGCGACAGGCACCAAGTAATTAGTAAAAAATAATCTTTTATTAGTAATGTCTTCTTTTTTCATATTGTGCTCCTAAAAACAACTAAAATATATATTTATCTAGGAAGATGAGCGAGAAGGTAGGTTAAAATTATGTTTTTTGATAGTGTAGCGCCCCAATCCAGCTAAAGCCAGGATAATAGCTAATATAAGTAAACCTATTTTTATATCTTGAACCTGAAAAAGGCAAATACCCAGGCCGGTATAGAGAGCTGCTGTTGGAATTTTTCCTATAGCTGAGGAAAGCAAGAAGTTTCTGAAAGATACCCCTCCTAAGGCAGCAGCAGCATTTATAGCTGGGGTTGGAACAATGGGAATAATACGAGCTATTACTATAGTCCAGAAAGCAATCTCCGGATTAAGCTGGTTAAGGTCATAGCCTAGATAGGTTCTAATTTTCAGCAAAATCCAATCTCTGGCAACAAGACTGCAAAGCCAATAAGCTATACATGCTCCGGCTAATGCTCCTAACCAGGCTAACAGGAAACCTATTTTAAATCCAAATACAATACCACTAGCAACTGCAAGGACTATATAGGGGAAAATTGGAAAAGCCGCCTGGAATGTAAAAAGAAAAAACGCTATTAATGGAGCCATTATACCAAAAGCTCTTATGTAGCCGATTAATGTATTTACATTACAATCACTTATAGCATCAAACATCATTTAATCCTCCTAAAACCAGTTGGGTATTTAAAACTTGCCCGGTTTCATTAAAAAAATATATAGGAGAATATGAGAATATTATGAGAATATAAGGTAAGCGTTTCTCCTATTTTATAATATAAGTGTCGGCTTAGTTTAGTATTACCATAATGAACATGACTTAAGATACTTTCAACATAGCAACCTATAGGGTTTTTGTCAAGAAAGGATAACGGCTGTTTATTACTTTTAATTTGTTCCTGCCTTGTTATCAGGCAATACCACAGTCTTTAATGGGTATGTTATAATATGGGATAATCATGTCCAGGTTGTTTTCATTAAATTATAAATTTAGGGCAATCTATGATTATTACAATTTTTTGACGGGGAGCCAAGAATATAATTATCTTCCCCAAAAGAAATTAAATTAACCATATCTGCTAATCAGACCGTATGGGGTACACTTAATAAATGGTTGCAGTAAGGCAGGCAAAAGCTAGTGAGGGACGTTTCTAAAGTTAATTGAATTGTATAAGATTCCTAAGGTTAAGAATATCTTGAGACAATTGCAAAATTAAACGGAAATTCTTATATATGGCCAAGTGAATAAGTTGTTAAGAATAACCTTGGTATTGGGGAGCATATCCTAAAACACATATAATTCTTTCAATGGTAAAATCAATTTTATTCTATTTATTACTATAGGAGGTTTTAAGAATTGGATAAAAGAGAAAATTTAAAGCGCAGTGCTTGGATGCGCATAGATGATTCGGAATTAACTCAAGTAAATAAGCTTAACCAAGGTTACATTAACTTTCTAAGTAAAGTAAAAACTGAACGAGAGGCAATAGAATACATTATTAATAGGGCCCGGCAAAAGAAATTTGTGGATCTTAATACAATTTCCCAGATTAAACCTGGTCAAAAAATAATTATTTCATCTAAAGGTAAAACATGTGGCTTAATAATAATCGGTCAGCGTCCTTTAGAAGAAGGTATAAATATGGTGGTTTCTCATGTTGATTCTCCACGTATAGACTTAAAGGCTAGGCCTGTCTATGAGGCGGACGGTTTAGTATTGCTGAAAACACATTACTACGGAGGGATAAAAAAATACCATTGGGTATCCATACCACTGGCTTTACATGGAGTAGTAGTAAAAAAAGATGGACAAAAAATTGATATATCAATTGGAGAAAAGGAAGAAGATCTGGTGTTTACTATTGCTGATCTCCTCCCCCACCTAGCTAAAGATCAAATGGAGAAAAAAGCCTCTGAGGTTGTAAAGGGGGAGAAACTTAACGCTATTGCCGGTAGCATACCGGCTAAGGAAGAAGAAAGTGACAACATCCAAAGAAGATTTTCACAAATACTAAAAGATAATTATAATATTGAAGAAGATGATTTTACCAGCGCTGAGCTCGAGCTAGTTCCAGCTTTTGCTGCGCGCGAAGTTGGGCTTGATCGTAGTATGGTAGGTGCTTATGGTCAGGATGATCGCGTAAGTGCCTTTACTTCTTTAGAAGCTATTTTTGAGGTTGAGAAACCGGAGAGAACAGCATTATGTGTATTTGTAGATAAAGAGGAAATTGGAAGTACTGGTAATACCGGCTTACAATCCTTACTTTTAGAAAATATAGTTGCTGATCTATTGTATAGGGCCGGACAGCGAGATTATTTTGCGGTACGCAAATGCTTGGCGGCATCTTATGCTCTTTCAGCTGATGTTAATGCTGCGGTAGATCCTAATTATCCTGAAGTCTTTGAAAAGATGAATTGTAGTTTTTTAGCCCAAGGGGTAGTATTAACGAAATATACCGGTTCACGCGGTAAGTCTGAATCCAATGATGCAAACCCCGAATTTTTAGGAGCTATAAGGGCGCTTTTCGATGCCCATGACGTGGTATGGCAGGTTGGAGAACTAGGCAAGGTTGACATAGGCGGTGGTGGTACGGTTGCCCGTTACATGGCTTATTATGGAATGGAAGTAGTTGATTGCGGAGTAGCCGTAATGGGAATGCATTCACCCTTCGAAGTGGTTAGCAAGGCTGACGTTTATATGGCATATAAGGCATACCGGGCATTTATGCAAGAGTTTGGGGCTACCCCGAGTTTCAGAGGATAAAATAAAAGGAACTAGTAAACTAAAGCTTTTGCTTATTATTATTACCATAATAAGTTAAGTATAAATAATTTAGCCAGCTCTGCCCGGAAAATTAGCATATACTTGTTTTCTAACTACATAGGAGGGCTGTATAATGGAAAAAGTCAGGCTAACCCGGATGGTTCGAGCAGCTGGATGAGCTGCTAAGATAGGGCCGGGGGCTCTGGAAAAAGTACTACAGGATATGGAATTACCCACGCATCCCAACCTTCTTGTAGGCATTGATACCAGGGATGATGCTGGGATATACAAGATAAATGAAGATGTGGCTTTAATTCAGACATTGGACTTTTTTACGCCGATGGTAGATGACCCGTATATTTTTGGGCAGATAGCAGCAACCAATGCAATCAATGATATTTATGCCATGGGAGGCCAGCCTCTGCTGGCAATGAATATTGTTTGCTTTCCCCAATGTGAGGATATGCAAACACTAAGGGAAATACTAGCCGGGGGTTTGTCTAAGATAAAAGAAGCGGGTGCTTATCTGATTGGAGGGCATACCGTAGACGACAATGAGCCAAAATATGGATTATCTGTAACCGGAATGGTACACCCTGATCAAATAATAGGTAACACCGGGGCAAGTCCCGGTGATCAGCTTTTTTTAACCAAGCCATTAGGTAATGGTATTATCGCAACGGCGATAAAAGCTGAGATGGCATCTGAGCAGGATTATGAAGAAGCGGTTAAATGGATGTCTATGCTTAATGGTAATGCCAGTGAAGCTATGCAGGAAGTTGGAATAAATGCGGCTACGGATATAACTGGTTTTGGGCTCCTGGGACATCTTTATGAAATGGCTTCAGGAAGTAATGTAGGGGTGGAGATTTACGCTAACCAAATAAAATTTATGTCAGGAACCCTCAAATATGCAAGTATGGGGCTTATACCCGGAGGAGCCTACACTAATAGGGACTATCTGACCAATAAAGTAGAAATAAGGGCTGATCTTGACCAGTCAATAAAAGACCTTATTTTTTCGCCGGAAACTGCTGGAGGTTTATTGATAGCGGTTAGTGATAAAAAAGCTGGCAATTTACAATCAGCTATGGACAAAAGAGATTGCTGCTGTTTTAATATTGGGCGGGTTAAGAGTAAAGGATTTATGCCAATAAAGGTGCTTTGATAATATATAACAAAAATTATAGGGGAGGATAGGGTGGAACGCAAAGAATTTAATTTAGGGGATATTGTACGCATGAAAAAAAAACATCCTTGTGGTAGTTATACCTGGCAAGTGATCCGCATGGGTGCAGATATAAAAATTAAATGTAAGGGTTGCAATCGTGTTGTAATGCTTCCCCGCTCACAGTTTGAAAAAAGGTTGGTAAGGGTTGAGGATAACAGCTTATAAGGAACATTCTTCTTTCGGGTGCATATGATAAACTATGAAAATGTGCCTTGGAGGGATGATTAGTGAAGCTAAAATTGGTTTCCTGTAATTCCTTCGCTGTTGGGGATCTGGTTAGTGTGAAAAACATGTCTAGGAATGAACAGTTTTGCATAATTGGTTTCCGTATTAGTGAAAAAGATGATAAAATAGCTATACTAAAGGCTCTGTTTAATGATACCTATATTATTGAAAAGCCGATATCTGAACTTCATAGTCTTCTAATTAGAGGGCGTTTGTAAATAGCCATATTCCCTTGCATCACGTATATAATACTGCTATAATGTAATTTGTTCCCTGCTCCGGTTATCTGCCGGAGCCGTTCTCGTTTACGGGAAAGTCCATAGGGAGGAGGTGTAGTGATGCGTGAATATGAGATGATGTTTATCTTAAAACCCGATTTATCTGAAGAGACCATTGCCGAAAGCAAGGACAGGCTAAAGAAAATTATTTCTGATTTTGGCGGAGAGTTTTTAAAAGAAGCTGACGGATGGGGGAAAAGACGACTAGCCTATCATATAGAGGATTATATAGAAGGCTTATATAGCGTATGGTCCTTTATGGGGAAGCCTGAAACCGTCACAGAATTAGACCGGGTTATAAAATTATCGGATCGATTCCTGCGCCATATTATTGTTCGTCAGGACGAGAAATAGGCTGGAGGGGGGAGAGCCTTGCTAAACAGGGTTATATTAATTGGTCGTTTAACTCGCGACCCGGAATTAAGGTATACACCTAATGGTACTGCAGTAGCCTCTTTTACGATTGCTATTAGCCGTAAGTTCAAACGTGAAGAGACTGACTTTATCCCGGTTGTAGTGTGGTCTAAGCTAGCTGAGCATTGTGCCAATTACCTGGGCAAGGGAAGAATGGTGGCAGTAGAAGGAAGATTGCAGGTTCGCAATTATGAAGCTCAAGATGGCCAAAAAAGGTGGATTACGGAAGTTATCGGGGAAGATGTTAGGTTCCTGGATAAGGCTGGAGGCTCTGATGCTAAATATGAAGGCAAACCCCGGCAAGATGACTGGAACGATCTGGGGCGTGAAGTAAAGCTGGAGGACATTGATATAGTTGATCCGGATGATGACGATATTCCGTTCTGATTGGAGGAAGGCAATTGAAAAAGGAAAGGCGCAAAAAAAGGCGTCAGTGCAATTTCTGTGCTGATAAAATTGAACATATAGATTACAAAGAAATACCACGGCTTAGGCGTTATATTACCGAGAGAGGTAAAATATTACCTCGAAGAATAACCGGTAACTGCGCCCATCATCAAAGACAGTTAACAGTAGCAATTAAGAGATCAAGAGTTATGGCTCTTCTACCTTATACATCTGAATAGAAACAATTAAGCCCTCATTATTGAGGGCTTAATTATGTCAAAAGCCAGTGTTTTTAAGAAGGAAATGTCTCACTTGGTGAAGAACAAATGGGGCAGGGGGTGAATATCGATTGGACGGGAGGAGCAAAGAACTAGACATAGCTAGGAACCTTAAGATGGTTGACTGGCTAAAGGCTGAGCTGATAGAATCTGTGGCAGAACTCTTTAAAGCACTTCTTAAAAAAGGTAACGAAGCAGTAGCCGAAGCCCTGGCTTCTATAATGATAATCTGCTATTTACTAGGACAACGGGTAGGAGTAAACTTTCTATCAGTAGATTCTAAGGTCAAGGAAAAATTAAGGATTAGCATAGACAACTCGGTAGAATCTGATAATTGGCAAAAGGAGCTAGCAGGGTTGCTTTTTTACCTTCAGAAAAAGTAGAGGTGAAATATGGCAAACTTGATTAAATATTTATTACTTACATCTGCACTGGCATTATTAATGATTGGCTTTCCCTTATATACCTTAATATTCGCAATCTTTTGGGGTACTAGTTTGATTATAGCTGCTATACATCTAGACTTAAGGAAGATGCTGGGAATTGTGTTGCTAAACTTGGCTTTAATTTATTTAATGGGTGGTTTTGGTTCGCTAGCTTATTGCTTAACTTTTTTTGCTCCCGCAGCTTTGACTATGTCTTATTTAACCAGTAAATGCCAGGATTATTACTATATTCAAAAATGGGGGATTATTGCAGCAATTGTTGGAGTAACCTTTTTTATCTGTTTAATTTACGCCAACACAGGCCAGATAGGTATCGAAGAGAGGGAAAAACAGTTAACTGAATATATTAATGAAAGCATGGAGCAGCTGGGGCAATCAGGAATCTTAGAATATTACCAGGAGATGGGTATTGATAAATTACAGTTAGAAGAGGATTTAAAAGAAATAGCTGGAATTGTAGCCAAGCATTTACCGTCGTTTTACTACCTTCAGACTATTATGGTAGCATTTTTCATGCTATTAATAGCAAGTATCATGTGCCGTAGAGCAAATATAAAACGTCTAATAAAAAGACCTTATGAAAATGAAATTATGCCGTGGCACCTTTCCTGGATAGTTATTGCTGGTCTGATTTTCTGGTTATTGGGTAGATCAGAGGAAAATAGCCTTTATTATGCCGGATCTAATATGCTTGCCATAATGGCTCCTATCTGTATATATTTTGGGTTATCGGCAGTGCTATTTAGCTTAAAAAAGCAGCGTAGGGGTTACCGGAAATGGTATATCCTAGCTTTGATTACCCTTAGCATACTTTTTCTGCCGTCAGCTCTTATATTTTTATGCATTGTTGGTGTATTTGATAGTTTAGTAGATTATAGGAAAATACGACTGGAAAAGGAGGATGGGGTATGAAAGTTATACTAACGCAAGATATAAAAAGCCTGGGTAGGCAAGGGGATGTAAAGGAAGTAGCCGATGGTTATGCTCGCAACTTTTTAATACCTAAAGGTTTGGCTAAGGAGGCTACCAAGGTTAATCTTCAAGAGCAGGAAGAAAAGGCCATACGTAAACAAAAACAAAAAGACCAGGAAAAAGACAAGGCTCAAACCCTGGCTAACCTCCTTGATGGGAAGGTAGTTAAAATAGGTGCTCGGGCAGGCGGAGGCGACAGACTTTTTGGTGCGGTCACAGCCCGTGAAATAAGCGAAGCAATTAACCGGGACTTTAATATAAAGATGGATAAAAAAAAGGTTGAGTTGAGCGGACAGATAAAACACTTGGGAGAGTACCAGGTTAAAATAAAGATATATCCAGGTATCCAGGCACAAGTAATAGTCAGGGTTGAAGCAACGGATTAACACAGGAGGATTTTAATTGTGCAGCAATATTCAACTAATTATAATACCGAAGCGGATATCCTACCGGAAGAGAATACCAGGTTATTATGGCGAACTGAATTAATTTATAAAAAACTGGATGATGTTTATGGTACCCAGGGTTTGATAATGAGAGCAAGCAAATTTGATGCTATTAACTTAATGAACTCCTTAAAGTTACATGATCGCGTAATAGCTCTTAGCCGGATTCTTAAGAAGAATCCTACTATAAATAGCAAGATAGGAGAAAAACAGATACCAGCTTTACTGGATGAGCTGGAAGAACTATTGATTGAAACTTGTGCACGGCGAAGTGCGGAAGAAGAGTTGGAGCAGCGTATAAAAAAACGAATTGATCAAAAATATAGTGATTACCTTCGTGATATAAAACTAGAGGTTATTAAAGAACTAAAAACATCTCCGGAGAATGCTCACACCTTAAAGAAGCTCGGGAAGTTGGAAAAAATGGAACATACATGGCTTAGCCGTTCCGCCCTTGATATCCTGAGGCCTTCTCGCCTTGATGAAATAATTGGTCAGGATAAAGCAGTTAATGCTCTTATCTCCAGGTTAAATAACCCTTACCCCCAGCATCTTATTTTATATGGTCCTCCGGGCGTGGGTAAAACCACATGCGCCCGGTTAGCTCTAGAGATAGTAAAGGGAAGAGAGCAAAGTGTATTTGCTCAAGATGCTCCTTTTATAGAAGTGGATGGAACTACCTTGCGTTGGGATCCCCGTGAGGCGACTAACCCTTTACTAGGTTCAGTACATGACCCTATATACCAAGGTGCACGACGGGAACTAGCTATTGAAGGTATTCCAGAACCTAAGCTAGGTCTTGTTTCAGAAGCACACGGGGGAATACTTTTTATTGACGAATTAGGCGATATGGATCCTATTTTACAGAATAAGCTGCTTAAAGTATTAGAAGATAAAAGGGTCTATTTTGAATCATCCTACTATGATTCCCAAAATGAAAATATCCCCCGCTATATTAAACAGATGTTTGAAAAAGGAGTGCCGGCAGATTTTATCCTGATTGGGGCAACTACCCGGGAGCGAGAACAGATTAGCCCGGCTTTTCGCTCACGTTGTATGGAAATATTCTTTGAACCCTTAACACCAGAAAATATAAAAGACATTGTTTTAATGTCTGCTAATAAATTAGGTATAAATATAGAGAATGACGCCTGTGCAATAATAAGCGGCTATTGTTGTGATGGTCGAGCGGCAAATAAAATATTAGTCGATGCCTATGCCCAAGCCCTTTATGAAGCCAGGAATTTATCAGGGGAAATAGTGGTTAGTAAACGACATATATATGAAGCTCTTCAGAATAGCAGGTTATACCCGAAAGTATTAAATCGTGCCGCCAAAGAAACAGAAATAGGGAAAATTTTCGGGGTTGGCGCTAGTGCTTACCAGGGGTGTTTAATTGAAATAGAAGCTATTGCTTTTGCGGCTGAAAGGGCAGGGAAAGGAATGGTTCGTTTTAATGAAACGGCGGGATCTATGGTTAGGGATTCAGTTTTTAACGCTACCTCTGTGCTTCGTAGAGAGACTAGCGAAAACATAAAGAATTATGATTTACACATTAATATAGTCGGCGGCGGGAGGGTTGATGGCCCATCAGCGGGAGCAGCTATATACCTGGCTATACTTAGTGCTATAAAGAACAAAGCCATTCATCAGGATATAGCTATTACGGGGGAAATATCCCTGCAAGGTAAAGTTAAAGCCATAGGGGCTTTGCCGGAGAAGATTTATGCAGCCCGCCAGGCAGGTATTAAAAAAATGCTAGTACCCTATGATAATAGCAGAGAAGTGCCTCAGTCATTAGGTGGAATGGAGGTTATACCCATTAAACATATAAGCCAGGCATACCGTTATGTATTTACTGAGTAAGCCAAGGTACGAGGATCTTGGGGATTACTCAACTTGACAGGGAAAAACCTGTTTGCTAATATTAGCTTGCACTTAATAGAATGGCAATGTGGGCAAATAATATGCAGGAGGTTTACCTGGTGGCATTGGTATTGGTAGGAGCTCAGTGGGGAGATGAAGGTAAAGGTAAAATAACTGACTTTCTTGCGGAAAAGGCAGATTGCGTTATACGTTACCAGGGAGGTAGTAACGCAGGTCACACAGTAGAAGTTAATGGCCAAAAATTCATGCTTCACCTAATCCCTTCGGGCATTCTTTATCCGGCAACTTTATGTATTATAGGTAATGGTGTTGTAGTCGACCTGGGAAAAATAATTGAAGAGATTAAGGGTTTACAATTAAAAGGTATCGATACATCTAACCTGCGCATCAGCTTAAGAGCCCCGGTAGTCTTACCATATCATAAAAAGCTTGATGAACTTGAAGATAAGAATATCCGAATAGGAACAACCAAACGGGGGATTGGGCCGGCCTATGCCGATAAGATTAATCGTATCGGTTTTCGCATTACTGATTTCCTGGAGGACCGGGATAATCTAGAACCTCGGTTCCGAGCTCAAGTGGAATACAAAAACCAGATAATTAGAGAAATATACCATGAGGAAGGTTTTGATTGGAAAGAAATTCTGGATGAGACCCTTTACCAGATAGACTTTCTTAAGCCTTATCTGGCTGATACCTCTTATCTTATATATAAAGCTATTAAGGCTAACAAAAAGGTACTTTTTGAAGGTGCTCAGGGTACCCTTTTGGATATTGACCATGGAACATATCCTTTTGTTACATCATCTCATCCCATAGCAGGTGGCGCTTGTATAGGAGCAGGTATTGGGCCAACATATATAAACAGGGTAATGGGAATTACTAAAGCTTATACGACAAGAGTAGGTGAGGGGCCATTTCCAACAGAATTAGACAATAATGATGGTCAGTTGTTACGTGAAAGGGGAATGGAATTTGGAACAACCACTGGCAGACCTCGGCGTTGTGGCTGGTTAGATACTGTTATTTTACGTTATGCTGCCCGGGTCAATGGTTTGACGGAATTGGCAATTACCAAGCTGGATGTGCTTGACGCTTTTGCTACTATTAAAATTTGTACTGCTTACCGCTATAAGGGTAAACTAATAACGGAGTTTCCCGACAACATCAGTATTTTAAATCAATGCCAACCAGAATACATTGAAGTTTTAGGATGGCAAAAGGATATAAGCCAGGTTACTACTTTTGCAGACCTTCCAGCTAATGCCCAAGCTTATTTGGCCAAAATTGAAGATTTATGCGGGGTCAAGCAAACTCTGATAGCAGTAGGACCAGGACGTAATCAAACCATAGCAAGTGAGCATTTACTTTAGATTAGACAGTGAGTTGAAATAACCTTTAATAAGTTATAAACTGTAAATAATGTTTTTTAAAGTGGGCGCATAACTCAGCGGGAGAGTGCTACCTTCACACGGTAGAAGTCGTGGGTTCGAAACCCTCTGCGCCCACCATAATGTTTATCACAGCGAGGTATTTAGACCTCGCTTTTTTAGTGGCTTTATTTAAAAATGCATATATTCTTAGTAGGACGGAGCGGTTAGGAGGAATTAGGCAAGTGTTGGCTTTAAAAGTTAAAAAATAATTGGACCAAGACTAATAATAATTAAACTATTACATTAATGTCGGAATTTTGGAGAAAATAGTGGTTTTTTTTTTATCAAAGTATAAAAGCACTGTGCTAAAATCTGGTTTGTGATGCACATTACCCTGGATGTTCTCAGCAATGAGGATAAAATTGTCGAAAGTCAAATCTTTAAGGAGAATCTCCAAGTGAACAATGTAATTGAATCTGCAGAGGAAGTAAAAAGCATAAGCTATACCTGTTTGCTTGATGCACTAACCTACGGTGTATTAGTAGTTAGTGTTGCAGCGGATGGAGGACTTGGGAAGTTTATTGAAGTAAACCAAGTTGTTAGTATTTTCACGGGGTTCAAAAAAGAGGAACTGCTTGAAATGAAACCAGCAGAATTATTCGAGGCCATACCTCGGGGTATAATTGAAGAAGTACAATTAAATCTTAATAAAACATATTTATTTAAAACCTTTTGTTTGACTAAAGGTGGTGAAAAGTTGCCCGTATGGATAAATGCCCGTGCTTTAGAAATGAAAGGTCAAATAGCAATCCTCTTATTAGGTAGGGAGATAACCCCAAAAAAGAAAAATAAGGAGGAATTTGTATTATCGGAAAGGACGTTTTTTCAGGTTTGTAATATGGTTCCCAGTATGATAGCAATTACCACTATTGTGGAAGAACGTATTATCTATGTTAATGACAGTTTTATTAACGGAATGGGTTACCAGCAAGATGAACTACTTTTGCGCACGATTGAAGAACTAGGCATTTGGGTGGTACCAGAGGATCATAAGCGTCTTATAAAAAAGATAAAAGAGAAACAATCGTTTTTTAATTATGAAATAAAGTTTAAAAGATTTGATGGTGAAATGGGAATTGGTCTGGTGTCAGCTCAAAGCATTACTCTCAGCCAACAAAAAGTAGTTTTGTATGTAATAAATGATATTACCGAAAGGAAACTTTACCAGCAAGAACTGGCACGCGTAGATCGTCTTAACTTGGTGGGGGAGATAGCGGCGGAGATCGGGCACGAAATCAGGAATCCTTTAACAACTATCCGCGGTTTTTTTCAATTAGCCAAAAGTGATGAGTCAGTACTTCATAATCCAGAAATTAATAATGTTATGATTGAAGAAATCGATCGGGCTAACGGTATAATCACCGAGTTTTTATGCCTAGCCAAAGGGCATAGGGTAGATTTAAAATATACTGACATAAATAAAATTATCAGAAGTGTTTTATCCTTATTAAAAGCTGAAGCTTCAGGGCAGAAAAAACAGATTGTTTTTTGTCCCGGACAAATCCCGCTATTGTTTGTTGATGCCAGTGATATCAATCAGCTAATAATTAATTTGGTTTATAATGGGCTTGAAGCCATGTCCGCAGGCGGAGTAGTATTAATTAGCAGCTTTAAAGAAGATGATAATGTAATTATATCGGTAAGGGATCAGGGTAAAGGGATTCCGCCAGACCATATACCCAGACTAGGAACTCCTTTTTTTACTACCAAGGAAAATGGAACTGGATTAGGATTAGCTTTATGTTATAGCATTGCTGCCCGTAACCATGCTAATATTGAAGTCTTATCTAACGAGCAGGGAACCACCATTTTAGTAAAATTCAAATTAAAAGATCACCAGCAATAAGTTCAACTTATTACTGGAATTATTGACTCTAGTTATTACCTGGTATAAAATAAAACTAATGCGGGAGTAGCTCAGTGGTAGAGCACCGGCTTCCCAAGCCGGGTGTCGAGGGTTCGAACCCCTTTTCCCGCTCCATTAATATAACTATATGTTATCTTATACCGGAATATTTTTATTGATGCTGTATTGTTTATCTCCGTTAAGAAGGTATACATTTACAAAAAACTATTATAACAACATAAAGGTATAATAAAAGTCATAAACTGTTTATGGCTTTTTTCTTTCACACGGCTGGGAAATGCTATTACTAAGTTAGTATGACAATAAACGGAATAATAGGGTAATAACTAATCATAACACAATAGCTGCATACTATATGCTGTAAGTTATAATTAGATATAGCTAATAATCCTTTGGTTAAATATTCATAAATTATTAAATAGAAATACTGTAGAAAAAAATAAGTTATTAAAATTATGGAAAATTTTTTAGTTGAATTGTTGCTACGAAAGCGTTTAATATAAAACAAATAGTTTCGGTAAACTTAAAGTTAATTATCCGGTGAGCAATACGCTTGCTACTGTTGTAGCAGGGTTCGTGACCAATATAATTATCACTCTAGTTTGGGAAAAAAGGTATGGCTATTGGGGTAGTTACCTTAAAATCTGTTTGGGCTTATTAATTTGGATCTCTGCTAGCATATTTAATAGAACGTTTTTAGCTGGAGTATGCTGGTAGAAACTCTGGCAATTACGGCTTATGGCAACAATATTTATAGCGCTGTTCTCCTTGGAAAAGAATGGATCGGAAGATATTGGCTTGATTTCGGATAGTGTTAATACTAAAACAGAAGAGTTCGGACTTACAAGAATGGAACTTAGGGGAAAAATGAATTATAACCTAAAAACAATTTGGGAACTAGTATAATTAGTTATTGCATAAACAGGCTTACTCGTAATGACAACGTATGATAGGGACTTGAAGGATGCTACAGTATGGTGTGCTGATTTTCTTGGTTTTGCATAGGCAGTGAGATATATGAGGGATTAGAAATACAGGGCAATTAGTCTAGGTATATTCTTGTTTAACAGGATGTACTGTTTAGGTATCCTTTAATATTCTTAGTTATAGATGCTGGAAATGGTGGAGGAGTGTTTATCTTGGCAAGTTGCCGATCCAGTTTGGAATAACTTTTGGGAAAACTCCTGGAAACCATTGCTGTGGCCGGTTGCTGGGTGGAGCAATTGGGGCAGTGGAGCAGGATATATTTATGATTTAATAAATTCTTATCAGGTTGCCACGGTTGTTGTAACAGTAATAGCTGATGTAAGGTACTTCGGATAAGAAAAATCATATACCGAATCATAACTAATAACAACTTATATGTGATAGGACGGATATATCCTGTAAGTTTTTTCCTGAAGTTATATAGATTAAGTATCATCCCGGTAAGAGAGAGGGGGTTTTGGGGGATGGAAATGATCGAAGAAAACATATGGAGTACAGAAAACCCGTGGATATCGGTCAGGGACATGATGAATCGAAATTACCAGGCAGTTCGTGTTGGAGACTCATGGCGTAAAGTTATTGAAGCGTACAAGGTTAGCAAGTTAGATACTATTCCGGTAGTTAATGATGACGAAATTCTAATAGGGGTAATTCCCCGGAATAGATTGTACAAGGCTTTACTTGATGGAAGCGAATTGGACGACCCCTGCACACCTTATATTATTACCTCCCCAGTATATGTTCTGGCAGATTTGAGTTATAACCAGATTTCTATGGTATTTCGGGTTAACCGAAGCAGAGTTGGTTGTGTCCCGGTAGTGGATAAGTCAGGCCGGCTAGTAGGTATGCTGGGTAAGCTTGAATATTTAAGAACTAGTCTGAAACTTACTGCCAAAACAAGTGCACTATTTAAATCAGTATTTCATGCTATGCATGATGCAATTATTACCGTAGATCAACATGGTTATATTCGCATGGTTAATCATTCTGCTGAAACTATGTTTGGGATAGATGCCCAAGAAGTCAAAGGAATACACCTGGAAGATATTCTTCCGGAAATATCCTATGATACCGAGTTACGTCTGGGGGTAAAGCTTACAGTCCGGGCGGTGCCAGTGTTTCTTAATCAGGTTCCTATTATGGAGAACAATAATCTAGTAGGAGTAAATTACATTTTTGCTGACTTATCCAGGGTAGAGGAAATAACTCAGGAGCTGGAAGTGGTTAAAGAGTTGCAGACCACCTTATGCGGCGTGTTAAGTGCTGCTTCTGATGGAGTTTTTGTAACCGATAACAATGGCATGGTGAAATATGTAAACGACCTTGCTAGTGAATTGGTAGAAACCCCATTGCCCGATATTACTGGAAAACCGTTAAGTTGCTTTTTACCTGGAGATTTACCAGCGCAGGTTTTAGGCAATGGCTTATCAGAGGCAGATGTTTGCCATATCAAAGGGAGAAACTGCATAGTATCCCATGTTCCAATAATAAAAAACAATAATGGGGGCAAGCCGGTAGGAGTTGTAAGCACGGTTTACTTAGCTGATAATAAAATTGCAGACCAGATTGCCCGGAAATGGCTTTCTCTACGCCAGCAGGTTCAGTATTATCGAGATGAACTAGAAAAAAAAGGTGCGGGGGAAAACACCTTTGATAACATACTTACGTATAATCCGGAGTTTATAAAATTAAAAAAGGAAGCCCAGCGGGTAGCGCGAAGAGGTTCAACTGTCTTAATTACCGGAGAAAGCGGAGTAGGTAAAGATATTTTTGCACGGGCTATTCATGCGGCTAGTCCCCGGGCTAAACGCCCATTTGTCAAGGTGAATTGTGCGGCCATACCGGAAACTCTTTTAGAATCTGAACTGTTCGGGTATGCACCAGGGTCATTTACCGGAGCGTCCAAAAAAGGCAAACCGGGTTACTTTGAACAAGCTGATGAAGGGACTATTTTCTTGGATGAAATAGGGGACACCCCTTTATCAATTCAGGTAAAAATACTGCAGGTTTTACAAGAAAAGCAATTCATGCGTGTAGGTGGAGTCAATACGCAGAAGGTGGACGTAAGGATAATTGCAGCTACTAACCGTGATCTCCGAGAAGCTATTAGTAATGGAGAGTTTAGGGAAGATCTTTTTTATCGTTTAAATGTAATTGAATTTAGGCTGCCTCCCCTAAGGGTTAGACCAGAGGATACCATACCGTTAGCTGAATTATTCATTGAGAAGTATAATTCCATACTAAAAACTAAAGTAACTGGAATAAGCCAGCAATGTCGTGAAGTTCTTCAAACATATTCATGGCCAGGAAATATACGTGAATTAGAGAATGCAGTAGAGAGGGCATGCAACTATGCTTGCGAAGGTGAAATCGGTTTAGAACACCTGCCACCACAAATTCTTCAAGGTGATAAAAATACCAAAGATCAGGTTTCTTACATTACAAATGAGCAGATTTCATACCGTACACTATTAAATGATGTGAATAAAGAGATTATACTAGAGGCCTTGAAAAAGAGTAAAGGCAACAAAAGTGCGGCAGCAAGAATGCTTAAAATAAGCCGTTCCGCCTTTTATGAGAAACTTGCCCGTTTTGGTATTACATGATAACATGGGTCTGGACTTAATTAAATGGATAGTGGCATATATACAACCAGACACATGTACGGATACCAGGACATATATAAGAATCTATTAGGCAACTAACGCTGGTGCTAATAGAAAGTAACCATTATTAGCAGGGGCTTAAGGTTGTACGGAGTTAACCTTAAGCCGGCTTTTGGATTTGCTATTTTCTGAGTGATAAGTGATAGTAGGTAAAAAGTATGGCATTATTTTTGCATGTTATTTTTTGAAGTACTAATGTGATTTTTTCTGGGTAGAAGTGCTATAATCCAGGTGGGAATAAAGTCGATTTAACTAGAATAAAAACAAAAAGGAGGGTTGAAAGTGGTTGAATGGGATCTGGCTTTACAATGCTTCGTAGCGGGCGTAGTCGGGGTATTCTTAGTTATGGCATTATTGCAGGTAGCAGTAGTGTGGAGCTCGAAGTTAGCAATAAGCCTAGAATCAAGAAATAAGAAAGATGAAGTCTCCCAAGCAGGCAAGAGTTAGGGGCGAAATAGGAGGTATTTTGAGTAATGGATCTTATAAAAGATGTACTTTTTTCGACAGGATTTGTTGCTTTAACCTGGGGCCATATAGTTATGTGGGTTATAGGCGGAATCCTAATTTATCTGGCAATTAAAAAGGGATTTGAACCACTACTGCTCTTACCGATAGGGTTCGGTATTCTGATGGCTAATATACCCTTGGCACCGCTTATGAATGAGGGCTCTGGGCTTATATGGCGTTTTTATCATTACGGACTGGAGTGGGAAGTAATTCCACCCCTTATCTTTTTAGGCTTAGGTGCTATGACGGATTTCGGGCCGGTAATTGCTAATCCCAAGACTTTGTTATTGGGAGCAGCCGCCCAGGTTGGAGTCTATTTAACCTTCTTCCTGGCAATATTGCTAAAATTTACCGTGCCCCAGGCTTCAGTTATCGGCATCATTGCCGGCGCTGACGGCCCGACTACTATATATCTGGCGGCCAAGTTAGCACCGGAAATGATGGGAATTTGTGCGGTTGCCGCTTATTCATACATGGCCATGGTACCGCTTATCCAGCCGCCAGTAATGAGAGCTTTAACTAGCGTAGAAGAACGTAAAATAGTTATGAAGTCACTAAGACCAGTTAGCAAATTGGAAAAGATTTTCTTCCCGCTTACGGCTATGCTGGTAATATGCTTGGTTGTACCTGATGCTTCCCCGCTGATGGCTATGTTCATGCTGGGTAATCTTTTTAGAGAATCTGGTGTGGTAGCCCGGCTATCCAATGCAGCCCAAAACGAACTAATGAATATTGTAACTATTTTCTTGGGTATATCCGTAGGTGCAACTATGTCAGCCGAAACCTTTTTGAATTATCAGGTTATTTTTGTATTTATTTTAGGCTGTGCAGCTTTTATTCTCGCTACTGCCACGGGTCTTATATTTGCTAAGACTATGAACCTCTTCTTGAAGGATAAGATTAATCCGTTAATCGGTGCAGCTGGTGTATCCGCAGTTCCGATGGCTGCCCGGGTTGTTCATAAGGTGGGCTCTGAAGCTAATCGCAAGAATTACCTTTTGATGCATGCAATGGGGCCGAATGTTGCTGGAGTTATAGGTACAGCAGTAGCAGCTGGTATGTTTATAAGCGTTTTAGGTTAATACTAAGATAAATAGAGCACAAAAGCATATTAGTATAGAAAGTTGTTGAAAGACGTAACTTAAATATACAGCAGAATATTGCGATTTAAGTCAAATAATTATGCATAGAATTAATAAATTTTTATAATTTTAACTTAAATAAGATTTCAAAATAAAATAAATATAAAAAATATTAGGAGGTAATGTTAATGGCAAATTTAGAAAGCCCTTTGGCCGGTAAAATCTTTGAAATCAATATTGAAGTGGGACAGGCTGTAAATGAAGATGATGAGGTAATAGTTATTGATGCTATGAAAATGGAAAACCCCGTATACTGCCCAGTTACCGGCACAGTTAAAGAAATTAAGGTAAAAATTGGCGACCAAGTTAATGAAGGCGATGTCTTAGCAGTAATTGAAGAATAAGAGTTTGATTGGAACATTCCTTTATTAGGAATGTTCCCGATCATTTTTAGGAGGGTTATGCAATGGATTTTGGTTTAACCGAAGAACAGAAGATGGTTCAAGATATGGCCCGCAGTTTTGCGGAAAAAGAAATAGCGCCTTATGTGGATCAGGACGAAGAAAACCACTACTATCGCAGAGAAATATTAACTAAAATGGGCGAATTGGGATTATTGGGTTGGAGCATCCCCGAAGAATACGGGGGAAACGGTATGGGCTGGATGGAGGCAGTTATTGCACTATATGAAATTGCCAAGGTGCATACATCTTGGAGATTAGCCATCAGTGGTAATTGCTGGGGACCGGCAATGACCATTAATGAATATGGGACTGAAGAACAGAAGCAAAAATTTATACCTGGGCTCATTAGTGGAGAATATGTTGGCAGTTTTGCAATTACCGAAGCCAATTCTGGTTCTGATGTTGCAAGCATGAAGACCTTTGCCGAGGACAAAGGTGATCACTGGCTGATTAATGGTTCAAAAATGTGGATTTCCGGCGGCCATGTTTCCGATGTAGGTCTGCTCTATGCTGTGACCGAAAAAGGAAAAGGACCAAAAGGGTTATCCTGTTTTATAATTGATTATAATAATACTCCTGGTATAACCCGTATACCTATTAATACTAAATTTGGGATGTACTCAGCTCCGACGTCAGAACTAGTATTTGAGAATGCCATTGTTCCTAAGGAGAATCTCTTAGGACCATTAGGCAAAGGGTTCCAGATTTGTATGTGGCAGCTTAACAATACCAGAATGGGGTGTGCTACTGGAGCGGCTGCGCTATCTGCTGCAGCTACTGAAGGCGCAATTCAGTATGCTAATGAACGTACCCAGTTTGGCCAGCCCATTGGTAAATTCCAAATGGTTCAGCAGCAAATTGCTGAAATGATACTTGAAGATGAAGCCGCCAAGTACTTGGTGTACCATGCAGCTTATTTGAAAGATCAAGGTCTGCCAAGTCAACAGGCTACTTCAATGGCTAAACTTTATGGCAGTAAAGCCGCGGTTAATGCTGCTAATTTAGCCATGAAAATTTATGGGTCTTATGGATATTCCACGGAATACCCCTGTGCTAGATGGCTGCGTGATGCCAAGCAATTTGAGACATTAGAAGGAACCTCTAATATTCACAC
>JBMNOV010000094.1:0-4688 GCA_050943255.1 Syntrophomonadaceae bacterium | reverse complement strand
GAAAGTAAGTTTACCTTGCGATAATGAATCTACAAGATTTTCGTTATAGTCAGTCCCAATAACTTCAATCCCGCTTTTTGCAAACATTAATGCTGTAGGAAGTCCTATGTAACCAAGTCCAATTACATTAACCATTTTAATTCCTTCCTTTACATATCATCTATAATAAAATAATTTCCAGTTTTGTTTCGCATGAACCATTTTTTGTTTTTTGCGTTACTATAATTCTATTTATTATTTCTTTTTTTAAATAATAAAGGCTTCTATATGACTCCTTTATTTTAATATCACCTTCTGTTTTTACAATTGCAATCTCTTTATTCTTTGTAAGCAATAAAAATCCATCTCTTAATATTTGAACTTCACAAGGTGTATGAAAGATGAATTCACATATATCTGCCTTAGATATCACCTTGTCTTCAATAAAATAACTATTATTATTTTTAGTAATCTTCCTTTCATGTATATAGCCATTTTGGGACACCATTTTTCCGCAAAAATTTGAATCCGAATACTCAGTTAGTTCTCTTTTTGTCCATTCCGTTACTAGAAAAGCTCCTCGCTTATTCATTTGTTCAATTCCTGGCAGTTTAACACTATTATGTCCTATGGTAGATGATAGTTCTATTCCTAATTCACTGGCGTATGAGTAAGTGCCATTATCACAAAAAATATTTATACCTTTATGCCAAACGTCTAAATGGAGCTGATCCATGTGAGCAGGTCTAGATTTGTAATTCTGTAAACATGTCATAAGAAACCCGTCTTTGTGCCTTAAAATATAAAGCCCTGAATCATTATAGGCTCCAGCTTTCTTATTGACATAATCTAATGGTAATTCTATTGATTTACCGAACCATAATAATTCCTCATCATAGGCGCCATAATTATAAAGCCTTTTTCCTTCTATCAAAGCATACATAGTATTCAATACGGGTCTAAAGTCTCTATATTTACATGTAGAAAGAGGAAATATTAAGGCCCCGTCATTTGACCCGTAGTTTGGTACATCTCCACTTTCCGCTTGTACTTGATAAAGCATCAAAACACTATTTCTAATCCTCTCAGTTTCTGTTATGTAAATACCTGTTTTTTCACTGACTTTATAAAGACATTCAAGTATTTGTAATGTAAATCTATGATAGTTAAATGAGTATTGTGTAAATCCACCATCCGGTAAAAATTGACGAATAATTTCTTTATCCATTAGTTGATATGCTTCGTTTAATTGTTCACTATCTTCACTACACCAAGCACCTATTATAAGACCTAGTATTTCAGTAAAAGTATGGTTATTCTTGATACATTTATGGGCATAGAAAAAATTGGATAGTACTTTTTTATAACTTCCTTCCACAATACCAAAGATGTGCTTTTTATCTTTCTCAGTTGTTAGCCCATAACCATTAAAAACTGAATAGGCAATCAATATATTAGTCATACGAAGAGTTGCTTCTTGACCGCATTTATAGTTTGATCCATATGAATATGGATTGTTTGTCAACCAATCTTCAAGCTGCTCAGAAAAAGCAATATAGTATTTTCTGTTACCAGTTATTAAGTAAGCACGTGCAAAAAATAAGAAATGCGTTAATCTTGAAGCTTCCCATATTACTTTAATATCTCCAACCTTCTTATCGAAGTCTGGAATCTTATACCACTTTAAAGTTCTGCTATTTTCAAATCCTGTTAATGGGTTTATATGCCAGTTTATGGGGTTGCCATAATCTAGTTCTATGGATGAAAAACCAGTAATAATTCCATTCATGGCCTTGTCTGCAACACTTATGAGTTCTCTTACGCTTCTATTATCAAGATTAGATATGAAATCACTAAGCGCTTCTAAGTTAAAGTCAAATAGATCAATACGTTTAATATTAACTTTGTGTTCAAACATTCTTTCAGTAGCAGGAATTTTAGTCATTATTTTTAGTTTCGCAGAGTAAACACCTCGATTTATAAGCCAGCCTAGCCCATATTCAGTCAGTAAGGACCTCAGAATTTTCATCATGATATTTGACTCTCTATTACTGAAATTAACTTTTTAGTTAATTCCTTGTAATCAAAATCTTTTGCTCCTTGCCATGCATTAATACAAATTTCTTTATATCTATCTTCAGGCATATCAAATATTTCTAAAACTGCTTCTGCCAATGCTTCAGGTGTATCATTATCAAGAGTAATTCCACAATCATATTTATCTATTGGAGAATATCCCATTTTAACAGTTGAAATAATTGGTTTTCCCGAAGCCATATACTCAAATAACTTGTTTGAGCTATTTCCACGCGACCAGTTATATTTACTTTGTGAATAATTTAAGATGTTTACAGACGATTTGCTCAAAACATAAGGCATGTATTTTTTATCAACATACCCTTTCATTTTTACATTTTTGATGTTTTCATCTGTAACACGTTTCTTTAGAATTTCAAGTTGATTGCCATCTCCGAAAATCAAAAATTGAATTTCTTTCTTATCTTTCAATAGTTTTGCCGCATCAAGTATATTACCAACATTATTTATAGGTCGAATAGCTCCAGTATATACAACATTGAACTTCCCGTTATTTAGATCATTATCTTCAAGTTTCTCATTATCTCTTTGCTGATTAAAGCCTTCAATATTAACCCCATTATTGATGTAATAACACTTTCCTAAATCGATGTTACCACCTTGAGAAGTATCCCATTTCTTATCAGTGATATAAGTGTAATCACCCTCTTTTAGAAAAATTAGGGCATCTGATTTATTATAGATCCAATGTTCACCCTTAATAAGCATTCTTCCAATAATGCTATCTTCTTTAAGTTTTCCACCCATAAAAAACACTTCAGGCCAAAAGTCACGTATTTCACTAATGCACGGAACTCCAAGATCTTTAGCTATTTTAATTCCTGCAACCATAGCTAGGGGGTGAGGTGATGAAGCAATAATCAAATCTGGCTTTTCGCCTTTCCTGTAAAATTCTTTGGTAACTTTAAATAGATTTTTATAATATGAAATCATATTATAAACCCTCCCTACTCCATTACTAGAAGAAGAAGGTGTTTTCACAAATACGAAAGGAATTTTTGCCTCATTATTTGTTATATATAAGTCGTTGCTGTTAATCAAATTAAGATCAGAAAAATGTAAATAGGATGCAGCAAAAACTGTCATTTTATATCCACGTTTATTTAGATTAACGCCAAAATTATATGGGCGAGTAAATCCATTCATTGTAGGAGGAGTGGCATAATGATGGAATATCCAGATATTTTTATCTATTATTTTGTCTCTCATTCAATCAACCTTCCTACTTTCTGTTTTATTGATAGATTCTTTAAATTCACATACTCTATAATCATTTTTATACTCGGACATATTAAACTCATACACCAAGTCACCAAATACTTTATTAACTATACTTACATTCAGTAGCCTTAATAAGGGATTAAATAACTTTGTCATCCAAATCTTCCTGCCATGAGCTTCAGCAATCACTTTAACCATTTTACTGGTATTCACATACTCAGCATTCTGTGGAAAGAACAAACCACCACTCTGGTTATCAATTAACTGCTTAACAAACTCAGCTAAGTTGTCTATGTAAATCATGCTTCGCTTATTATCAACCTTTGGAAATATCGGTGTCTTAAGTGCTAGCCCAGCTAATCTTGGATAGTTCCCTCTACAACCCTTCCCGTAAACCATAGGCGGTCTTAAAATTGCTATAATAAAAGATTTGTCTTCTAATTTTTTCATTAACTCTTCTGCTTCAAGCTTCGACTTTCCATAAGCTGTATTTGGGTTAAGTGGAGTATCTTTATTAATCACGCCATTTTCAATTCCATACACACTCATTGAACTCAAAAATATAAACTGCTCTACTCCTTCTCCTTTTGCTTTTCGAGCAGTTTCATAAGCCAAATCTCTATTCACTTTATAGTAAAGAAGGTCCGGGTTCTTACTTGTTTCCTTTACATGCGCTATCCCAGCCACATGAAACACAACATCATACTTTGAAAAGTCTTTCCCATTCCATGAGCCGTCTCTCATATCTAATGTGTCTATATAATAATCACTGGGATATTTCTTTAACCATTCCTCTAAGCTTGTACCTATATAGCTATTAGCTCCTGCAATAAGTATTTTTTTCATCGTTATATATCCTCGCTGACCTTTTCTCCAGTAGCTGCAGCTTCTTTATAACCTAATGTTCCTCTTCCGCCTTCCACAACCCCATCACTCTTAATAACTGAGACAATGGTCATAAAAAAGCATTTAACATCCATCATTAACCCAATCTTCTCAACATACGCCCCATCCAGCTTTGCCTTGAGTTCAATGGGAAGTTCATCTCTACCATTAATCTGTGCCCAGCCGGTTAGCCCAACTGGTACATCATTAGCACCATATTTATCACGTTCTTCTATCAGATCATATTGATTCCACAAGGCCGGTCTTGGGCCGATAATACTCATCTGTCCAACAAATATATTCCAGATTTGCGGTAATTCATCTAGTGAGGTTTTCCGTAAAAACTTCCCCACCCGCGTTATCCATTGATCCGGATTTTCTAAGAGATGGGTAGGTGTATCCTTTGGAGTATCAATCCGCATGGTACGGAACTTCAATATATTAAAATGGCTCTTATGTATCCCGACCCTTTTCTGCTTAAAGAGTACCGGGCCTTTGGAGTCAAG
>JBMNOV010000027.1:0-24397 GCA_050943255.1 Syntrophomonadaceae bacterium | reverse complement strand
CATAGATAATTTACAAGCACAAAACCTAACATCCTTATTGCGAGCTCCTTTTATAAAGTCAACTAGATGAGGTGTACCCTTTTCATCCATCATATTTAGCAGCATTGTTTTCCCTATCCCGGCCATATTCATTTTCGAGAGAGGAAGCTTCTCAGCTTCTGCTGGGGTAAAGGATGCAAACATCCTTTCGTAAGTATTCTTGTCTTCCAGGGTCATCTTCTCCGGATCCCTTAAAATAAGAAGACCCCAAAAGGCGCAAAATATAGTAACGGTCATTCCCTTTTCCCGTGCACCATTGGCTAGAATAAATGCAGCCAGACATTTGTCATAATCAGCACTAAAAAGCAATATATTAAGATGATTTTCCTTTTTGTTTTCCATGCTTATTCCCCCTTGATTTGGAAAGCCGTAAATTAGTAAGAAATTAAACAGTTATTGAAACTTGTGTCATACTGAACAAAATGAAAATATAACCGGGGTATGCCCAAAAGGGCGTTTTCAGGCCAGGAGGTAATGGTTAGTTATATAAGTGACAAACAATCACGATTACTGCCAGAGTCCTCATCCCTGGCTATATGCAGCCTTTTCTTCCCATCGTAGTCAATACTGATATACGCACCGCCTACATTCTCTTTTTCAACTATCTCTCTTAATTCTTCCACCGTAACCCGACGACCATCAGTTAGATCAACATTTACTATAACTCCATGTTCATTTCTATTAATAGCGGTTATTCCCAGCATCTACCTGAATCCTCCTAATTCATTCTTTTATTTATTATGGGTAATAAAATGATGATTTATCCAGGCTGCACCCAAAACAAAAACCCTGCCATTTTGGCAGGGTTTGCCTGCGGGAAGAATTACTTTATTAGTATCTGTATTTTTAAATGGTAATGGTGGTTTTTTTATCCCTTAACTATTAATACCGGAATATAAGTATTCTGAAGGACATAATTTGAAACACTCCCCATTAAAAAGCGACCTAGAGCCCCTCGGTTATGAGACCCCATTACAATTAGATCTACTTTTAATTCTTCGGCTATTTGGCTTATTACCTCCCCAGGTTTTCCTTCCTCAATCCTGGTATGCAGGTTAACACCATCTTCTTTTACTTTTCTAACAGCTTCTGTTTGAACTTTTTCTAGGTGAGCCCGACTTTGCTCATTAAAAGCTTGGGCTAATTTAGGATTATACGTTTCGGTTGAAAAACTATTCAAGTCAGCAGGAGAAAAAACAGATACAAGATATATTTCCGCCGAGGTGCTCTTGGCAAGTTCAACTGCAGTATTTAGGGCCTTAGCTGCAACCATGCCATCATCATAAGCTACGAGAATTCGTTTAATCATAATATATTCCTCCCATTAATTCATGTTGTAATTTTTAACTAACTTAATTATAACCATATTTATGCTTCGGTATAAAGCTGGAATCTTACAATGATCATGTCAAGATATTATGAATTTAAAGAAATTAGCTAGATTATATTTTATCCTGCCTATGTATCGTTCTTTAGGGACTGGTTAAACTATGCCAAAAGATATCGATTAAGTAGGTGATTTTTATTAAGATTATTTATTTTGATTATGGGGGAAGCCATTCTTCCGTTATAGCAGCTAATATACATGTAGGTAACCTTCGTTCAGCAGGAACACCAGACATAAAGCAGATTATTAACCTTCCTGGTTTTGATAAAACTACCCCAGATGACTTTGGCAAGATAAGGTATGTCGGTACTGATTCTGAAAGTAATGATATCTATATATTAGGTACCAAAAGCGGTAATTCTGGTGCACTCTTAAGCACTTTAGCAGAAGCCCAGAACATAAGTAATAATATTCGTTTCATAAATACAATGCCTTATGTTAATACTTGGCTGCGAATCGGAGGTTGGTTATCCCGCGGACTCTCACTTCCTTTCCTGGGACGCCCATTTATTAGAATAGGTATAAAAGAAGCTTATCCCAAAATAAAAACAATGGTAAGAGATGCCGGCAAAACTAGATTAATGGAGGTACTTCAATGAATCTGCTTTTCGTCGCCCAAACTGGAGTCTTTGAAGCCTTAACAGTTGGATTAAGCTACCTTGATAAAGAGGAAGAACTTGAGACTATTTCTGCATTCGGAAATATAGAAAAAGAAAAAACTGGTGAACTTATATACTTGGGGAAAAATAGGTATGGCAATGATGTATATTGTGTAGGAAATAAGAATCCTGATATCGTAGTAAGGATTAACCAAGAGATAAAACATATAGTAAAGAAAATTGACAGTCCCTTGAAGGCAGTTCCGGTAAGTGTAAAAGGTAACGAGTATATATATATACTTTCTCGACTAGCTATGCTCCCGCTAGTTGGTAGTCTTTTTATTACTATAGCCAAATCATCAACCTTAAAAATTAAAAATGAACTAATAAATGCCGGAAAAAGCTTTCAGGAGAACGCTGAAACCACCGCTGCCGCTAAGCCGCTTAAATCAAAATTTAGTACTTCGGAATAGAATTCTTTAATTTTACTGCCTGTTCAGTCACACGCTTAAAGAAACTCATGGGACATACCCACAAGGGGCACGCCCATGGGGTGAAATTATTTGCTATTCACATAATAAGCGAAACTTTTAGCATATATTTAGGATTCCTAATTACCCCTTTTTCTCATCCGGATAGAAACTGGAGTAATCTCAACTAATTCATCATCAGCAATAAACTCCAGACACTGTTCGAGATTCATAGTACGAGGCGGGCTTAATTTTACGGCGATATCTGAGTTAGAACTGCGTATATTGGTCAAATGTTTCTTCTTGCAGACATTAACTACCAGATCATTAGGTCGCGAGTTTTCACCTACAATCATACCCTTATATACAGCAATACCCGGCTCTATAAACAATTCGCCTCTATCTTGGGCATTTTCTAATCCATAACCTGTAGCATTGCCTGCTTCAAAGGCAACTAATGAACCCCGCTGACGCGGGTTAATTTCCCCCCGGTAGGGGGCATAAGCATGAAAGCGGTGATACATAGTCCCCATACCCCTAGTATCAGTTAAAAATTCAGAACGAAAACCAAACAACCCCCGGGTGGGAACCAGGAATTCGATATACATTATGCCATCACCACGTTGCGTCATATTAGTCATTTCACTCTTTCTTGAGCCCAGGCGTTCCATAACTATTCCCACATATTCTTCTGGAACTTCGACTATTAATTCTTCAATCGGCTCCCAGCGCTTACCGTCAACTATTTTTTCAATTACCTGAGGACGGGAAACCTCAAATTCATAACCCTCACGCCGCATGGTTTCAATTAGTATAGAAAGATGCAATTCACCACGACCTGATACCATAAAAGTATCTGGGGAATCAGTTGATTCTACCCGTAAACTAACATCTGCCTCCAGTTCCCGCAGCAACCTTTCCCCTAGTTTACGGGAAGTAACAAATGTGCCTTCGCGCCCGGCAAAAGGGCTTTTATTAACCTGAATAGCAATTGCTACCGTAGGTTCATCAATAGTTACAAAGTTCAAGGGGCAGACCCGCTCCGGATCACAAATCGTATCCCCCACATTAAAATTATCTAACCCTGCAATTACGACAATTTCCCCTGTTTGCACTTCCTCTACCGCAACTTTTTTTAAGCCGTCATAAATATATAATCCGCCTATTTGCTGACGGTTTCCAGCTATGCCATTAGATGTTATCACTACATCTTGACGTAAATGTAGTTTACCATTGTGAACTCTTCCCACTGCCTGACGCCCTACATATGGATCATATTCAATCATGCTAATACCTATTTGCAAGGGATTTTCACTTGCCCCGGCAGGTGCCGGTATTTTATCAATAATCATATCGTATAAAGGTTTTAAATTTTGACCGGGATCAGAAGGATCAAGTGAAGCCTTGCCAGCACGGGCAATAGTGTATATTACCGGAAAATCAAGCTGATCTTCACTGGCGTTAAGTTCAATAAATAGATCTAAAACCTCATCTACAACTGCCGCCGGCCGGGCTTGAGGCCGATCCATTTTGTTGATTACTACAATAGGAAAAAGTCCTGCCGCCAAGGCCTTTTTCAATACAAAACGGGTCTGAGGCATAGGCCCTTCCAGAGCATCCACCAGTAGTAATACTCCATCGACCATCTGCACTATCCGCTCAACTTCCCCTCCAAAATCGGAGTGACCAGGGGTATCAACTATATTTAAACGATAGCCATTGTAGAGAATAGCAGTATTTTTGGCCATTATAGTAATTCCGCGCTCACGTTCCAAATCATTGCGATCCATTACCCGATCCTCTACTTGCTGGCGTTCGTGAAAAACACCACTTTGCCTTAATAAACCATCTACCAAGGTAGTTTTGCCATGGTCCACATGGGCAATAATAGCTAGGTTCCTGATTAACTCCTGTTTCATAAAGTCTTCCCTTCCGTTACAAACTTCTTAATATCTTACTGAACAATTTTTAATTATAATCCGTGCTGCATCTACTTACCAGTAAAATCACAAGACTATGTTCTTCTATTACCCCACCACCCCAGAACTATCCTAAACTAGGATTAGCGCTGCTGACTAGCTGAATCTTTAAAAACAGGAAGTATCCCGTAACACGTAAGAGTGGTGCGGGATACCTTTTTTCTAACATGCTTAATTAAATAATCCGCTAAGAGGCAAAATTGTAGTCTTCATAATGAGAAAATTCCATGGAGAAAGCTGCTCTTCCCTGACTTAGAGATCTTAGCACAGTAGAGTACCCAAACATCTCAGCCAGGGGTACGCAGCCTTTTATTATCTGAGTGTTATTAACCAACTCCATTGACTGTAAGCGGCCACGGCGGTTACTAATATTATTAATTATACTACCCGTAAATTCCTCTGGAGAGGTTATTTCCAGGCGCATCACCGGCTCTAATAGCTGTGGTCCCGCCTTTTTCAGGCATTCGCGGGTAGCAAACATAGCTGCAGTTCTAAAGGCCATTTCCGAAGAGTCTACTTCGTGGAATGAACCATCCAAAAGGGTAGCTTTTACGTTTACTACTGGATAGCCTTTTATTACGCCATCTCCCAGCGCCTGTTTTACCCCAGCTTCGACTGCCGGAATATACTCTCGGGGTATAGCTCCACCTGTTATCTTATTAATAAATTCAAAACCTTCCCCAGGTTCCAGACGCAGGACAACATGAGCAAACTGACCCTTACCACCGGTCTGTTTTACATAGCGGGTAACATGTTCAGCCTCCCTGGTAATAGTTTCTTTATAAGCTACCTGAGGCTGACCCGTATTAAAATCAACCCTAAACTCTTGAGCTAGCCGTTCAGCAACAATCTCCAGGTGTAATTCGCCCATGCCAGCTATTAGCGTTTGCCCAGTTTCTTCATTGTATGAAAGCTTAAAAGTAGGATCTTCGGCTGCTATCCGGGCTAAAGCCTGGGATATTTTATCCTGGTCAGACTCAGTTTTTGGTTCGATCGCAATTTGTATAACTGGTTCCGGAAAATCAATTGATTCCAACAGAATATCTCTGCCTTCCAAGCATAGGGTATCACCTGTGCCAACATCTTTTAGTCCGATAAAGGCAACTATATCACCAGCTTCAACCTTTTCGATTTCTTCCCGATGGTTAGCATGCATCCTGACCAGCCGGCCTACCCGCTCTTTCTTCTGCTTCGTACTATTATAAACGTAACTGCCTGCCTTTATATTCCCCGCATACACCCGGGCAAAGGCTAGTTTACCAACATGGCGATCGCTAACTATCTTAAATACCAAAGCAGCAAAATCACTATGTTTATCTGGAATAACCTCAATTTCTTCACTATTAACCTGACAAAGTGCCCTAGTAGGCTGCACATCAAGCGGTGAAGGCAAATAATCGACTACTGCATTAAGCAGCGGCTGCACTCCGATGTTACGGTAAGAACTTCCACAAATCACCGGTATAATGTTACCGTCAATGGTATTTTTCCGAATAACCTGCATGAGAATGTCTTCGGGTATTACCTCATTATTAAAATAAAGCTCCAGTAACTCCTCGTCGGTCTCGGCCAGATCCTCGATCATTTTAAGGCGCCACACCATAGCTTCTTCCCAATAGTTTTCCGGTATAGTACCTTCAGTAATCTCATTGCCATTTTGGCCACTATATTTGTATAATTTGGTCCGAATTAAATCAATAATCCCACAGAATACATCTTCTTCGAATACTGGTAAGTTAATTACCAGGGGATTTGCACCTAAACGCTTCTTTATTTGCTCCACTACCCGTAAAAAATCCGCCCCAACTGCATCCATTTTATTGATATAAGCAATACGTGGGACCTTATATTTATCAGCCTGTCTCCAAACTGTTTCAGACTGGGGTTCAACCCCGCCTTTGGCACAAAATATAACAACTGCTCCATCTAGTACCCTAAGACTTCTTTCAACTTCAGCAGTAAAGTCAACGTGGCCAGGAGTATCAATAATGTTAATACTACAGCCATTCCACTGACAACGGGTAGCTGCTGAAGTAACGGTTATGCCCCGCTCTTTTTCATAGGGAAGGTAGTCCATTATGCTTTCCCCGTCATGAGTCTCGCCTATTTTATGGGTTAAACCAGTGTAGTATAGAATTCTTTCAGTTGTAGTGGTTTTGCCAGCATCAATGTGGGCAATAATACCAATATTTCTTAGTTTTTCCAACACGGAATATGTCTCTCCTTTAAACAAAAAATTAACGGCAACACTATGTGATGCCGAAATATTAGTCTTATAAACTATTTAACAATTAAATTTAATTTCACACCTAAAAAATTATTGTATATAATATATGTTCCCCTGTCAAATATTATTTCCCAACTCTTTCTTTCTTATCCTTACCCTTGTTACAAATCACCCAAGATTAATAAACCATCTTCCGTTTGAAAAGAAAACTTGTGCTTATTCTCTTATTATGTTTCTCCTTGACCCTGGTGCTGGGAGGCTGTGGTTCAGGGGAAAATAATGCCGAGAAAGACCCAGAACAGGAACCAGCTCAAACCGATACTTCCTGGGAAGACATTAAGGAAAAAGGCTATTTTATAGCAGGCCTTGACGATGCTTTCCCCCCTATGGGATTTAGAGACGAAAACAATGAAATCGTAGGCTTTGATATTGATTTGGCCAAAGAAGCTGCTAAAAGGTTAGGTGTAGAGGTTAAATTCCAACCCATTGTCTGGGACACCAAAGGTCAGGAACTTGATGGCGGTAATATTGATGTCATCTGGAACGGTCTTACTATTACGCCCGAAAGACAGGAACAAATGCTTTTTACCAAGCTTTATATCCAGGATCGGCAGATAATTGTTGTAACACCTAATTCGGACATTAAGACCAAAGCTGATTTGGCCGGTAAAAAGATTGGTATCCAGGCAGCCAGTAGTGCACAAGATGCCGTCAAGGCTGACACTGCTACTTATGAAATAATAAAAGACAATTTGCTTGAATTCGAAACTAATGATTTGGCTCTGCGTGATCTAAAAGGGGGCGGAGTTGATGCTGTCGTAGTCGACGAAGTAGTAGGACGTTATTATTTAGCTAAACATGAAGGTGAGTACAAGGTCTTAGAAGAAAACTTCGGAGTAGAAGATTTTGGAGTAGGCTTAAGACTTACCGATTCTTCCTTCCGTGCTGAGCTGGACAAGGTACTGGACGAGATGAAAAATGATGGTACCGCCAGTGAGATTTCCCAGCAATGGTTTGGTGAAGATATTATAAAGAAATAAAAAGCAATAATCTAGTAGCAGTAATCTGATATTATTATGCATAACAGGCTACAGTATACTCTGCTAGCCTGTTATTGTTTATTTGCAACGTAAAAAGGGGATTGCTATGGATTATATTCTAATGCTAATGCCATCCATGCTCCAGGGCTGGGCGATAACCCTGCAATTATTCTTTTTAACCCTGATATCAGCTTTGCCTATCGGGATAGTTATGGGAATCGCACGCCTTTCTAGATTTAAGCCGCTGCGATGGTTTATGGAATTATACGTTTGGGTTTTCCGGGGTACCCCACTGCTTTTACAGCTTCTTTTTATATATTATGGTCTTATGACAGTTGATATTTTACTTGAAAGAGAAGTTGCTGCCTATCTGGCCTTTGTATTAAATTATTCCGCTTACCTGGCAGAAATCTTCAGGTCAGGTATTCAATCTATTGACCAAGGTCAATATGAAGCATCCGATGTACTCGGCCTAAACCGTTTCCAGACCATGAAAAATATTATACTGCCTCAGGTTTTTAAACGGGTATTACCTCCCATCGGTAATGAAGTTATTAATCTGGTTAAAGATTCAGCTCTAATTTATATTTTAGCTATTAGTGAGCTGCTGCGGGTTGCCAAGACGCATGTTATGCGTGATGATACCTTTATCCCATTTATTGTGGCTGCTATCTTTTATTTACTTATGACTGCGATAGTCCAGCAGGTTTTTAAATGGTTGGAATCTAAATTTGACTATTACCGTTAGGAGCGAGATACATGTATATATTACAGGCACATAACATTTATAAAAAATTCGACTCGCTGCAGGTGTTAAAAGGTGTGTCTTTAAAGGTGCAAAGGGGTGAAGTTATTGCTATTATCGGCCCATCAGGTTCAGGTAAAAGTACTTTTCTGCGTTGTTTAAACCATCTGGAAACTATAGACCAAGGGAAGATAGAGGTTAATGGGGAAATTATGGCCAGTAATGGCCCTAATGGCTATGCCGTCTATAATACGGATCAACAAATTAGAAAAATGCGGCGCAAGATGGGTATGGTATTCCAAAATTTTAATCTTTTCCCCCATAAATCAGTACTGGAGAACTTAATGATGGCACCCGTAATAGTAAAACAAATTGATAAAACCCAGGCTGAGAAAATAGCCCGGCATTTGCTCGATAAAGTGGGGCTTTCTCCCAAAGCTAACAATTATCCTTTCGAGCTCTCCGGGGGACAGCAACAACGGGTGGCGATTGCCCGTGCCCTAGCTATGGAGCCAGATATAATATGTTTTGATGAACCAACTTCAGCCCTTGATCCTGAGCTTACTGGTGAGGTTCTACAAGTTATGAAAGATTTAGCCATGGAAAACATGACTATGATCATAGTAACACATGAAATTGGTTTTGCGCGTGAAGTAGCCGATAGGGTTCTGTTTATGGATGAAGGTTTGATTGTGGAAGAAGGAAACGCAAAGGAAGTTATTGTAAACCCCTGCCAGGAAAGAACCAGGGCATTTCTAAGTAAGGTTCTTATGGCTCGCTAAGAAGAACCTTCTACATTATGTTTTCCAGGTTTATAGCCTCCTTTTCAGGAATATGCTCAATTACCAGTTTTAATTCGGACAATTGCCCTAGGGAAAGGGCTTTATCCTGGGTGGCTACGTATTCCTTGACTCGTGCCATAGAAAACTCGATATTGTCTATTTCTTGATGATCTCAAAATATCGGCCACCATTTAGTTTTTTTCTCCCAGTCTTGCTCTAATTGCTCACATTGTTGAACTGCCGCTTGCCAATTCTTTTGTCTTATTTCGGAATTGACCATATCAATCTGCTGACTTAAATTACTAGCAGTTAACATAAGTGAATGGTTAAACCAAGCAATCATGCCGATAATTAAAGCCAAAACTACTGCTAAGGTCATTATTAGCCTCATTGCAATTAAACTCCCCTTAATTCTAATTATTAACAGACGACTTAAGCTGAAAATATAGTTGCTTCCTAGCATCAATACTGGCAAAAAGTACATCTTTAAAATTCTTGACCCCAGATTTACTTAATTCTTTTTGCAGCCAATTAATATCTCGGCCAGCTTTGCTTAAGTTTTCTTCAATCACTTTGCCATCAATGATTAAAGTAGTTGGCAATCCCTCATATTCAGGGGAAATATTTAAGTCTTTTGGTTGCATTGGTCTTTTTTCAGATTTTAAAATAACACTTAACTGCCCGCTGGTTTCAAGTATGGCGTATTCCACATCACTAACATCAGCCACATTTTTTTGCCTTAGTTGTTCCAAAAGATCATTAAGATTATAGCGTAATCTTCGTAATTCTTCTTCAACAATGCGAGATTTGTCTATTACAATACTAGGTTTACCACATATTAGACCTCGAGCTTTTTCGCTTTTAAGGGATATGAAAGATAGGGTAACTTGAGCCGTAACTAGTAAAAATATAGGTATTAATCCACTTAAGAGCGGAATACCGGTATTTTGCATAGGAATAGCCGCTAGCTCTGAAATCATAATGATTACCACCAGTTCGTAGGGCTGTAACTGTCCTATTTGTCTTTTGCCCATAATCCTAAGCAAAAGAACCGTAGCAAAATAAAGAATTAATGTGCGAATAATTAC
Source organism: Syntrophomonadaceae bacterium (assembly GCA_050943255.1). GTDB lineage: Bacteria > Bacillota > Syntrophomonadia > Syntrophomonadales > Syntrophomonadaceae > UBA4844. The sequence continues at coordinate 14,041 of JBMNOV010000027.1, read as the reverse complement.
TAAAAGCATCTGTCTTCCTTAACATGAGATATAAATTAATCTGAACTTATTAAGTATTATTTAACCAATAGTATATTTTATGTAATTAAAAAATGTTATAAATAGGCACTATAAGTTTCCTGAAGTTTCCTGGAGTTATTTATTTATTGCAAAACCGAATATTATGGTGTGATATTAGCAAATAATATATCAACATTAATAATCTGGAGGTGTAGCTTTTGAAAACCTGGATGACCTTAGTAATAAAGTATATTTTAACTTTTGTCGCAGGTTATTTAACCCTTTCCCTAATTGACGGTAACGCGGTATGGGAGGTTCTATTGATTGCACTGGCAGTAACTGCATTAAACTATGGAGTCGGTGATTTAATGGTTTTACCAACATACGGCAATATAGTAGCGTCAGTGGCGGATGGTTTAATGGCAGGTATCGTTGCTTATATAATTGCCTTACTATGGGCAGAAGTGACAGTCAGCTTCTTAGCCCTGCTCATTTTTGCAGTACTTATTGCTATCGGCGAATACTTCCTCCACATTTACATGAAATCTTCGGAGGAAGTAGCACCTTAAACTAATCAATAAATAAATTTAACCGGGGCGATTCTCCTAAACCACAGGAGATTCGTTCCTTTTTTAACAGCATGTTTTGATTTACCCTTTTGATTTACCCAAAGTGTAACTTTTTGGCTAGATCAAGTTTTAGTTTATAGTTTTTAGGTTTATAATGTAAATAATACTAATTTAGTAAGTCTAATAATCTGTATAAAGATAAACCTATAGTGGAGGACAATATGTTAAGTAAATTTAAAGACCCGGTTAGTGGACTTACCCATTTAGCCGGGGTATTTTTATCAATTATCGGAGCTATTATACTTATATATCAATCAGTTCTAGTGGCAACTCCCTGGCATATAATAGCTTTTTCTATATTTGGGGCCAGCCTTTTCCTGCTATACCTGGCCAGTACCCTTTACCATCTCCTGCCTTTATCCGAACGCGGTACTGCTATACTAAGACGAATAGATCATATGATGATTTATGTGCTTATTGCCGGTACTTATACCCCTATTTGCCTAGTTACACTGCGGGGCTTGTGGGGATGGATTCTTCTGGCTATTATTTGGTCACTGGCTTTAGCCGGCTTTGCTATGAAACTATTCTGGTTTAATGCTCCCCGCTGGTTTTCCACATTATGTTACGTATGGATGGGCTTACTGGTTCTAGCCTTTTTTCCGCTGCTGGTAAAACCCCTTTCACCTGCAGCTATAGGTTGGATTGTAGCCGGAGGTATAATGTACATAATCGGCGCTATTATTTACGGTACCAAGCTACCCGCTTTGAACTTTTCCCGCTGGTTCGGTTTTCACGAGGTCTTTCACCTCTTCGTCCTAGCCGGAAGCTTCTGTCATTACTGGTTTATGTACCGTTTTTTGCTGCCTGCTATATAAATATCATATAAACAAACTCGTTCTCATAATAATTAAGTCTTATATTTATTTCCGGCTGTCAACCACTGCCTTAACCCGGCTGCCTGGCTTTAATTCCAAACTTCCATCCCGAACCACTGTTGCGCCAGGTTTAATTCCGCTAACAACCTCTACCCATTGCTGATTCTTTTCCCCTACTTCGATTACGCGCTCCTCTATACGGCCTTCATTTACCAGCATAACCCGGTATTTCCCATCATTAGTGAGCCGCACCGACTCCCGCGGAAGTAAAATAACTTCTTCTTTACGTAATGTTTCTATAGCAACCCTTACCTCATAACCGGGCTTAAGATTCCCTTTCTCAACCATACTAATTATAACCGGAACCCGGCGCTGGATAATCCCTAAAGCAGAGGTTTTGGCAAAGGCCTGGGGATATATTTTACAAACTTTACCGATTAAAACTTCATCACCTAATACGGGAGCCGTAATGGAAGTTGACTGGCCGATTTTTACCTGACGGATTTCATCACTTAAAAGCTCAGTTTTCACCTCAATATCATCTGTCCCCACCTGAGCCAATACCGTACCTGGCGCTACTACCTGCCCTGACTTTACCGGCAAGTCTAAAACCGTTCCCGCGGCCGGACTTATAACTTGCAATTCACTCAATTTTCCTTCCACACTCCCAAGCATTTGCTTAAGACTGCTAACCTGCCGGTTCAAACCATTTAAAACAGCTTCTTGCTGAGATAGATCCTTTTTTAATATTTCTACCTTTAACTCACTTTGCTCATACTCGACCAAAGGCAATGCACCTGATTCCAGCAAAGTTTTCTTCCGGGTCAAGTCATTCTCTGCCAGTTCAAGTTCAAAATTAAGAGATTTCGCACCTAGTTTTGCAGCCTTTAGCTCTGCTTCAGCCTGAGCCAATTGCGCGCTTATTGAAGCTGTTTCCGTCTCCAATTCCGGGCTGGATAAGCGCAGTAAGGTGTCTCCGACCTTAACTTTATCACCAGCATCAACTAATAACTCTTGTACTCTTGCTGCCTGGGTCGCCTGAACGAAATAGTCATCAGCTGATTGTACATACCCGGTTTCTTCTACCGATAGGATAAATGTACCTTTAATAGCATTAACCACTTCTACTTGTGCCCTGCTGCTTGTGGTTAGAGCTGCTGCCAGAACAATACCTGTCAAAACAAGACCGCCAACTATCCAGGCTTTTTTGTTTTTCATATTCGTCCTCCCTATTAATCCCGATTTTTTAATACCTCTGCCATGTCAATATTCTTTATCTTCCGAATAGACAACTGCTGCCCCATCCAGACAAACACGAGTGCTATTACAGCAGTAATTAGATAAGTACGAGGATAAATTATGGCTGCAAAACTATACAAATCAGTGCTGGCACTAGCCATAAAAGCGGCACCAGCGGCCTTGCCTACAGGTAATCCTAAGCCAATCCCGATTACTGCCTGAATCCAGGTTTCTTTACGCAAAAGACTTGCTATTTCACGCTGGGAATAGCCCAGCACCCGTAATGATGCCAGTTCCCGCTGCCGTTCATTGAAAGTCATGACCGAGGTATTATATATAATAGCTAAACTCAGCAATCCTGCAAAAAGTATCATGACCCCTATGGAAGCGACCATGGTCCCCATAAGCTGTTCCAAAGCCTCTCGTTCCTGAACTGGACTAGACACTGAATTCACCCCTCTTATTCCCTCCAATCGGGATACAACTGCTGGCATTGCCGGTGCATCAAGCTTTAACATTACAGCAGTTACTACTTCCTGTTCCCTAAGGATACGGTTAGCTGTTTTAAGTGATATATAAGATCCAGAACCGGTCATTGGCTCGTATTCCCCTACAATAGTAAGATGGGACTTATGGGAAGGACCAATCCCCAGGGTTGTTTCTACCATGACCTCATCCCCAACATCAAGGCCCATCTTATCTGCCACTCGCTTACTTATAAGAACACCTTCAACAGGGACTTGCCACTCCTGACCAAATTTATCGTATATTCGTTTTAATTTATTGGAGGGATTTAATCCCACCAATAATTCATCTTCCGTTTTCTCCCCGGCACGCAATTTAATGGGCAACTCCAGCATCGGTTCCATCCGCTGAACTTCATCCCAGCGGTTCCAATTGCTTATTTCAGTATGTTTAATCGGTTCCGTAAAACGTACTAGATAATCATAGCGATTAATCTGGTTAAAATTCTGGTTTAGAAGAAAATCCGTAGCATCACTGGTAAAACAGGCAAAGACCAATAACACCACCGAACTTATAATTCCAATAACCGTTACCGCAAAACGGGGTAGGTTACGTATTATAGAACGCAAGCTCATTTTCCAGCTAGTGTTTAAACGCTTCCATAACCAAGGCCAGCTTTCTAAAGGAACACTCTTCCCTGATAGGGGCGGTTGGGAGCGCATAGCTTCAGCCGGTTTGATGCTGATTACTGAGCGGGAAGCTAACCATCCGGAAGCTATACCTACTGATGAAGTAATAATTACACTATTAATTATCACCCGGAGATCAAACCCACCCGTAATTAGGGGTAAATTAAAAAACTGGGCATAAAGATTGTTTAATACATTAGCGAATCCTATTCCCAATCCTATACCCAGGGTTACTGCTGCCAGACTAACCAGCAGGCCATATGCCGTATAATGCCACATTATATAACTATTACTATAGCCTAAGGCTTTCATTACTCCTATAGGCAAACGCTGAGAGCGAATCAAGCGGGTAAGAATAATAAACTGGATGCCGGCTGCAATTAAAAAGAATATAAAAGGCAGGGAATGAGCAACAAGCTGTATACCATCCAGTTCTCCCTGCAGCAAAACATGACTTGATTGATCTTTACGAGGATAACTGGCAATATTCCCATAAGGTATTAAGATTTCTTCTATCTGCCTCTTAATTTTTTCTTCATCTGCTCCCGGAATTAAGTCAACTAGGATTTGATTTATTTGACCCGGCATTCCAAGAATCTGCTGAAGCTCTTTCTGGGAAACCATTAAAATTCCAAACCGTTTAGGTTCGGGAAAAAGGGAACTGGCATCTTTCATAGGGTAGACAAACTCAGGACTGGTAGCCGTACCGATTACCGTAAGAACTATTTTACTACCATTAGCTATTATATCTATATCCTGGCCTGGTGTAAGCTGGTTAGCCGAAGCATACTGAGGATCAACCAGTACACCAACTTTATCAGCTAGAGCCTGTTCTAAGGGGCGGCCCGATAATAGGACGAGGCGATTCACTTCATCCTCCATAGGCAGCGGGTAACCGGTTAATCTCCCGGTAGCCCTCTCATTGTTTTTTTTTAAGATAGAAACATCTTTTTGAATACGCCCGGTAGCTTTAAATACTCCCGGTACTGCTTCCACCCTGGATATAATTGATTCCGGTGCTTTTACTACCTGAAAATAATAGTCAGCAAAATTATTATCCTGGTAGAATTGCTGCTGCGATTGACTCAAATTGTAATAAGCCGTACTTACGCCGATGTATACAACTACACCCAAAGTAACAATAACCACCAGAGCCACAAACTGCCCCCAGGTGGATTGAATAGTTCGCAGTAGTTTGCGGATGAGAATACTCATTACCACTCAATCCTTTCCGGCGGCAACGGACTGTCATTAACTAATATATCTGTTACGTGACCACTGCGCATACGCACAACCCGGTCGGCTATAGCACTAATGGCCGTATTATGAGTAACTATTATAACTGTACTAGAATGCTTTTTTCTAATATTACATAATAGCTGTAAAACTGATTTTCCGGTTTCATAGTCCAAAGCCCCGGTGGGTTCATCACATAAAAGCAACCGAGGAGCCTTGACCATTGCCCGTGCAATAGCTACCCGCTGCTGCTCACCACCGCTTAGCTGCGCCGGAAAATGATCGCGTCGTTCCCAAAGCCCAACATCTTTTAGTACATCATCTACAGCCAAAGGATTATCTACCAATTCAGCTGCCAGAGCTATGTTTTCAGCAGCGCTTAAATCCGGAATAAGATTATAGAATTGAAATACAAAACCTATATCTTCCCTGCGGTAGCGGGTTAGTTCTTTTTCGCCGGCATTGGTCAAGGACTTACCCCCTATAAGTATCTGTCCACTTGTAGGTTGATCTATTCCCCCAATTATATTTAATAGGGTGCTTTTGCCAGAACCGCTGGGGCCAAGAATAACCAGCAGCTCACCTTCTAAAATATCTAGAACAGTCTCTTTCAGTGCCTCAACCTTAACTTCACCCATGATATAGGTTTTACTTATATTATTAAGTCTCATTAATACATGTTGGGACAATATTACAACACTCCCTAGAGGACACAATAATATTTCATCTATCCACTTCAATAAATAATCCTTTTTCAGGTTAACTAAGTTATAAATTACCGTCAATTGTTTTTAGTAAGAAAATAAACACTGCTATATTAAATTGTGAAGCGAAGCGGAACACCAGTAATGCCCTGGAATACCTGTTAGGGGAAGTACACCATTAATAAGATCAAACGTGATAAAGCATCATACTTGCCCATTTTTTACCTTGTTACTGAAAGTATGAGATCTTCTGACTAGTATAATATATTGTGACCAACTATATTCCTGGGGGCGACTGGTATAACAAAAAGGAGAAAAAAAAGAAAAACAACTAAAATAAGATTTAAGTACTTATTTTTTCTTTTTACACTAGGCATATTGATATACTTTATCAGCCAACAAGTAGACCAACATTACATTAATTTTACTGGGGCCGATGCCCTTATCTACATACAAGCAGCAGATGAAGCCAGTCAAGGCAAAGTGCAAGTTAACTGGCAATATTTAGCTGCTATTGATGGAGTGCGTTATCACAATGATTTCCACAAGGCCAACCGTGAGAACATATTGGCTCTGGGCAATTTATTTATATCCGAGAATCCGGATACAACAGCTAAATCAAAGTATATACTTCTTAGCCTGGAAGAAGTAATGGATAAACTTTGCCTGAATAAAAGGGAAAAAGCAACCGTATACTCCTATTTAAAAAACCTGCAAAAAATGGGGAACGATACCTCTCACTTCCACTTCATTGACCAGATAAGGGATGGAGCAATCGATAATTTCCAAAAATACGGTATATTACCCTCAATTACTATAGCTCAAGCTATTCTGGAATCAGGCTGGGGAAAATCTACATTAAGCATAAAAGCTAATAATCTATTTGGGATCAAAGCCGACCCAGCCTGGCAAGGAAAAAGTATAAAACTTAACACCACCGAATATTGTAATCAGCAAACAACCGCCAATTTCCGTGTGTATCAGAATATCAATCATTCCATAAAAGACCATGGTAAATTCCTTTATAATAATAGACGTTACCAGCCGGTTTTCTCTGCTTCCCACTACATAGAACAAGCCCAAGCCTTGGAGAATGCCGGTTATAGTACCAAGCTGGATAAACGAGGTAATCCTATCTACGCTGACCTCTTAATAGAATTGATACAACAATATAATTTACAGCTATTAGATAGTGAGGTACAAGAATACAACACCCTTGCTAATTAAAGTACCACTATCCCTTTTTGGGATGTAAGGAATATTAAGTCACTTTCGTAGATATAGTAGAAATGTTATGCTATTTATAATAGCTAATAAAAAATATAAAGAAAGGAGCGAGTTATTTGAAAAAAAGAACCAGTATTCTACTTAGTATAGTGATGGTTCTAGTCATGGCCACCCCGGCCTTCGCGGCGGTTAATCTGAATGTCAATGGGAGAGATTACCAGCCCACCAACGAGACCTATCTGGAAAATGGCGTAACCATGGTGACTCTTGATGTCATTACTAATACCCTGGGTTGTGAAGTCAGTATTCAAGACAGCCTTATTACTTTCATGGAAAATGATAATATAATACAGATGACCTTGGGTAGTACCACCGCAGTTGTCAATGGAATTGAAATGACTATTCCCCGGGCACCAGAGATTATAAACGGCAATATTTACATACCCCTTCGTTTTGTCTATGAATCTTTGGGAGCTGTAGTAAACTGGCAAGGACAAAGCAATACTGTCGCTATCACGTATAATGAAACCCGCGATGGTATGACGGCGGAAGAATTGATGGTGAAATCTACTGCCATCATGAATGAGGCCGGTCGTTACAAAATGACAGTAGATATAAAAAGTCTAATTGACGCAACCATCAAAGAAGCTGGTAATGAGAAGCAGTCTATGCAAATGAATATGGATGCGGATGTAGAGGCCTGGCTTCAGATGGATCCTATTATCATGTACCTTAAACAAAAAGCTACCATAGATATGCCGGAAGCCCCAAACCCTGCACCCCAGGCAATAGAAACCGAAATGCTGATGAATCAAGAGGGCATATTTATGACTATGCCAGAAATTGGCTGGGTTAAAATGGAGCTTCAAGGACTAGACTTTCAAGAATTAATGAAACAGTCTATGACACAGGATCCAACTGCCGTTATGCAGCAAATGAAAGACATGGGTATGTCTATATCCTTTGCCAATGATAAGGAAAGAAACGGGAAACAATATTGGATTCTAAACGGTACTATGGGCAGTGACCTTTTGAAGAGTGAATATTTTCAACAAATTAGCCAGCAACTGACCAGCATAGGACCGGAAATAGATATGCAAAAACTGCTGGAAAATACGGATTTTAATTTCGTCTATTCTACCTGGATCGATAAAGACACTTTTTACAATGACTATATGGATTTAGCCGGAACCATTAAGTTTAACATGGAGGTACCAGCTACTGAAGAAAGCCCGGGCGGCTCCATGGATATGGCTATGGATATGCAAGCCAATTATACTATATCTGATTACGGTAAGGAATTTAGCACCCCCGAAGTAAAAGATGCTCGGAGTTTTGAGGAAGTAATGGCTGAACAAATGGCTGGATCCCAAAATGTTAAACCTATCCCTGAACCTCTGCCCGAGGGAACCACCGAATTAGTTCCTCCAGAAGCCAGTCAATCAGACCTATAGAATATAATCCGGAAATAATTTAATACTTATAAGGCGTTTAGTTCGTAACTAATCGCCTTATTTTTTTAACTACTGTAAAGCTAGCTAAAGCAAAAGGTTATAAAGCATTGTCAGTATTATGCATAAATACTTTATTATCTAAACACAATAAAGAAAGGAGGTGTTTTTAATTAATGTTAACTTTTACCCAAAAAGAAAGAATGCTTTTAGAAGATCAGAAAACCCATGAACAGGTATGTATCTACAAGTATAATAATTATGCGAATCAAGCCCAAGATCCGCAACTAAAAAATTTGTTTCAGCAATATGCCGCCCAAGAACAACAACATCTTAACAGCATTAACCAGCTGCTTAATGGTCAATTACCTGCAACTGCCCAGGGACAACAGCAACAAAACCAAACCCAGAATTCACCGCAGTCCTCACCGATACAAGGTGTTATGGCTAACCAACAGGATGCTACCCTATGTAATGACATGCTAATGACGGAAAAATATGTATCAGATGCTTATAATACTTCCGTTTTTGAATTTACAGATAGTAATGTACGCCAGGTATTAAATCATATTCAAAAGGAAGAACAACAACATGGTGAAGGTATTTTCCATTATATGCAAAATAACGGTATGTACAATCCGCAGTAATATTCAACCTAATCCTTCAATAAGGATAAACGACTTTACCTATTTAAACTCCCCCTAATTTATTACCGCCAGGGGGAGCTTATTATTTGATTAAACTAGCGCATTGTAATTTAATTTCACTTAGTACTTTTACGTTTAGCGCCATGAACTAGTATTTTTTTCAATAATATCTATAACCGTAAAAAGAACAAATCCCATAAAACTTAGAACCACAATACCTGCATACATATCGAGATAATTTACTCGCATCCACGAATCCATAATAAAATATCCCATACCATACTCAGTCCCAAAGGTTTCTGTGAAAAACAGAATGGACACCGCTGTTCCCAAAGCTAATCTGATTGAAGTTAAAACATCGGAAAGGGAAGCGGGTATAATTATTTCGGTGAACACTTGCAGTTTACTAGCACCCAGAGATTGCAGAGAACGGAAGATTTCTTTAGGAATCCCTGTGACAGCATCACGTGAAGTTACAATAATTTGAAATACTATTATTAATACTATCATTATTATTTTAGAGGCTTCACCCAACCCGAATAAAAGCATTACAATTGGAAGAAGAGCAATTTTAGGTATGGGGTACGTAAAATATACTAGCGGCGATAATATTTGATTAATTTTTTCAAAGTAGCCCATTAAGAAGCCCAGGGGAACTCCAATGACAACAGCAATTGCTATTCCTTCTATAATTCGTACCAGGCTATAAAGAACATGAATTTGCATTTTACTCTGAAATATATCAGCAATATTAATTATTACGGCAGACGGCGACGGAACAATAGGAAGCCTTAATATCCAAGATACTGCCGTCCACAAAACGATTACTACTACAAGACTATACAGAGTCCCCTGCCATTTTCCCTTTGCGAGCATCCGGCTCATCCTCTATTAAGTATTCTTCTTAATTTTTTGGACACATACTCACCCTAGTTAACCCTCATTGGCAAAGCACTGCTCTAAACATTATTATTCCGTTTAATTTCCCACTTGGCATGCTATTTAAATGAGTTTTGTCCTCAATATCACACATTACTGCATAGTTTGGGAAAAATCAACTAAATCATAGGTTTTAAATAATAAAATGCTCCCATTTTTCGAGCATTTTATTAAGAAATTAAAAATTATTAAATTATGCCACCAATATATAAACACATTTGTAGTTGATCAGAAATACTTTATTCCAGTTTTGTGCATACTTTTTTAATTATACTCCCAGAACAAATTTATTTTTTGGTTTCTGTCCCAATATAGTGTTATGAAAATAATCATTAATCTATCATTGCATCTGAAGCAGAAATAACATCTTCCTCATTTTTAATTTGCTTCAGAAATAAAATAAATGCCTTAAGCATCATTAAACCAAAGCCAATAGGTGCTATATAATAAAATGGATATAAAGGCCAAAGTTCTGTCCCCGCCCGTATCGCAATTTTTTTGGCCGTCCCTATTAAAGCAAACTGCAACGTATAATAAGTAACAACTGTAAATAATACCGTCTCTGCGAACAGGCAAAACAATTTCGCTAAATGCTGAATTCTCCTGGGACACTTTAAGATAATATTATTAATATAGGGGAATGTACCTGACATATAACTGCTGGCAAATGAGAAAAAAATTGCTAAAGGCATTAAATAAAATCCCGTGATTTCATATAAACCTGGGATAATCATATAGCCAAGAACATAACGACCAAATGCGGTCAATACAACGGCGATCATTATTGCAAAAATAGCTATTTCAGCTATATATAAAGTAACTTTAATAACTTTATTCAACCCATTATCAATAATCTCTAGGAGATCTTCATTCAAAATAATGCCTCCTTCCAACAAATTTGATCAATTCTAACACCAAAATTGACCAAACACCTTAAACTCACTAGAAGGGTGAGTCGCGTGGACAGTTTCATCAATTATTATGGCCGCCTGATTATTCAAGTCCACGGACTCACAAAGGGTGAAAACTAATATCAACTACAAATTCATAATTTCATCAGGTACTGTGGCACCATGTTTAATTATTAAATCGCGCCATAATTTGGCACATTCTAAACCGGGTGCTCCAGATTCATTAACTTTGTCAATCCAATCATGCCAAGTTTGAACCATAGCCTTTTCAAGATGCTGCTGGGTCTCTGCTGGTAATTCATTAAAGTTTACAAAGACGGCACCTTTCTCCATAGACTCTTTTTTGGTCGGCTCGGTTAAAGACTTCCAGTGTTCAGCTCCTTTAATTGCTTGTTCTTTTGCAGCCTTCATCATGATATCTCTAACATCTTGAGGATAACTTTCCCATGTCTCCTTAAGAAACATGTTATCTCCTGCATAATTGCCCATATCCAACCCTATTATGTTATATTTTAAGACATCCTGGAAGCTGTATCCCGGCCAATCGGCTATACTAAAAAGTATTCCATCGATCGTTCCCCGGCTAAGCGCATCATATAGTTCTGGGGCTGTCATCGTAACCGGGGTCCCATTCAGGTTACTTATTAAAAGCTCATGGGCGCGGCCTGTTCCTCGCATAATTAGACCATTAAAATCACTCACATTCTTAACCTCTTTTTTAGCAAGGCAAATTACACAACTCTCCTGAGCAGGCATAGGTAACCCCACAAAACCGTTATCTTCAAACTCAAGCTGATAATATGTCTTTCCGTCTTTTAATGGAACATCACTTTCCATCAAATCGATCCAGGCTTTAGTAGCAACAATTGTATCTGCTCCTTTTGCAGGCAACATAGATACATCAGCCATCGGGAATAGTTCCGGGTGATATGCCCTTAGCCCATTTAATGCCATATCCATGGTCTTAGCTTCTAAGGCAGTAATTTCCCCTCCATTTGGCACCAGTTCCTGGGATGGATATACATCGAACTTAACTCTTCCATTGGTTTCCTTTTCAACTCGTTCAATCCAAGGCATATGGTAACCAACCATAAAGCCATGTTTAGGTGGCATAGCTCCGGCAGCTCTTATTTTAATAGTATCAGAATTAGTTGTACTGGCATTAGATTTATCATTGCTAGATGAATCAGGTGTTTGGGTCGAACAACCAGCAATTAATACTGCCAGCATCAAAAAAACTGCCATAAAATATGAGCATTTTTTTATTTACAATTCCCCTCTCATATTATTTGTTTAGATATTAACCCTCAGATAAATAGCCATGGTTCATAAAGGTAATCTTAAATGCCAGAAATCTATAGACCACCTCCTTGATAAAAGCCCAAAGTTTTTACATCTTACTAGGTAAATATGTAGCAACCTCTGGAAATAACATTAGGCAACCACCCACTATAATAAATCCAATTATGCTCCATACTATTGTGTAAGGAAATAACTTACTTAGACTAACACCACTTGTAGTGGATGCTGAAAATACTGCCATACCTATTGGAGGTGTAACCAGGCCTATACAAAGCAACAAGCCAACAACTATCCCAAACCACAAAGGATCCATACCTACTGCTTCCATTATTGGAAGAGTAACGGGAACCGACATTATCATTCCTGCTATGGCTTCCATAAACATCCCTATTAGAAAATAGAAAACCATGAGCAATGCAATAACCAAAAAAGGCTTATCTAAAATTGGTGTGAGTGATGATACAACAAGTGCTGGTATTTTTAAAAGTGAAACTAATCGGCCAAATATCTGGGCTGCTACCAGAATAAACAGGATCATACCAGATACATGGGCTGTATCTTTTAGCGCTTCCTTTAAAAACTGAAGGTTTGCAGTTTTCAAGTATACGCAATATATTAGCGCTACCAAAGTAGCAACAGCAGCTGCTTCGGTTGGAGTAAACGCTCCTGAATATATTCCGCCTAGAACAATTAATATAAGTAAAAATCCCATAAAAAAGGATGTAAATATCTCCTTACCGCTAAATGTTTCTTCATCAGCTGTAATTGCAATTTCATCATACTTAAGTGCATCTTCTTGGGAAGCTCTATATATACTTTTTCTAGGTTTCTCCAAAAGCTGATATGTAACCGCCACGCAAATAGCATATACACCCATTAAAAGTAAACCAGGTATTAAAGCCCCGATAAAAAGTTTGCCTACAGAAGTTTCGGTTAAAGAACCGTAAATTATAAGAATAATACTCGGAGGAATAATAGAGGCTAGCGAACCGCCAGTTGCACAAGTAGCAGCTGACAATTCTCGACTGAATCCACGTTTTACTAGCTGGGGCGATACTATTTGTGCCAAAGCTGCGGAAATAGCAACCCCTGAACCGGAAACAGCACCCAAAAAACCACCTACGAATACGGTTAAACTTCCTAATAATCCGGCACTGCCCTTTGACACTTTAAATGCCACATAATATATTTTATCTAGGATCCGGGACTGCATAATGCAATGGGCCATAAAAACAAAAAGAGGTATCGGCGTTAAAGCATATGCAGCAACAACGGTAAAGGGATCATTTTGCAGTAGTCCCGCAATAGTATCTTTTCCAAATAATAAATAAATAGCTACTATTCCAATGCCAAGAAGAAGAGTACCAATTCTCATTCCTATACATAGTAAGACAATAAAAATTATTAATATACCAAAGACTAGAATCGAGTTATCCACCTATAAACTTGCCTCCCCTCAGGAGTAGTTCGCTATAGCATAATTGCTATAAAATACGAACTATAGCTACAGATTTGACTTTAATAAATTTTCAAACTATTACTTACATGGCTAAGTCCTTTTTCACCCCCTTATATTTCTATATATGGTTTTTACCTGTATTTTTGGCTATCTACGTATATTATTCTAAGACATAGAATTAATAATGTATAATATCAAAATACCCGGTTATTAATAATCATTTTGTTATATATTGGCTTGTCTATATTTATCTCCAATAATTGTTATTAATTCCTAGCAAGGCATATTTTATAGCATTTGGGGGAAAAGCTACTTAGAGCCTAAA
>JBMNOV010000093.1:0-4711 GCA_050943255.1 Syntrophomonadaceae bacterium | reverse complement strand
AATGTAGCTCCTGGTCACCGCAATCTCATCGGATAAAATTAACGATCCTTCCACATCCGGGATAACTCCGTTGTTAGCCCCGCCTCCCATTTGTACAGTTCTTCCATTCCATATGGACGGAAGCAGTATTTTCCATTGAATGTCCGGAGCCTCCGGATCATGCGCATGAATCACCCCAAACATTAACGCATAGCGGATCCCGTCCTGAAGTTTATATTCGCATGACAAAATTTCGGATCCGCCATTATCCTCACGCAAAACTTCCTGGTATATTTTTAAATTAAAGTCCGGATAAACCCTATAGAATTCCGGAATGATCTTAGAAAAAACAGATCTTCCCCGCCCCGGGGGTAGATCCAACCGCAAGATAACCTGTTTTTGCGGCCTTGATATCGGAGATTTTAGCCAGAAACTCATCCTGCAGATTGAGTAAATGATTGGCATACTCGATCTTTATTCACCAGAGGAACAATGACATCATTGAATGCCAGGTCTATGATACTGCCCGGTACAGATTTCCATTTTAAAGCAGCGGAAACCAGAACGTTCGTATCAATCACTGCAAAATATTTCACAGTCACCTCACTTCCTGGCATCTGCAATCTCGGCATTGATTTCATCAAGCGTCATATCCGAGATACCATTTTCTTCCGTAATTCGGCTTGCGCGCTTCATGGCAGAGACGCCCTTATTTTCTGGGGTTTTCTCAATTTTCATACTAAAAGGGATTCCCTTGTCTCTGACCAATCTGGAGACGCACATTCTAAGGTAGGACGGCATATCCAGTCCAAGCTGATCTAAGATTTGTGTAGCCTCAGCCCGCTCTGTTTCGTCTGCTCGGAATTGAACAAGTGTGTTAGCCATAAGAACACCTCCTTTTCTGATTCCATATTAGCATGTAATCAATTCACTTGCAATCATTTGATTACATTTTCGCAATAATCATCATCGATACATTCTTAAATTCCAACATTTTTGACACTCAATAGAACATCAGCCAGTAACGCCCTTAACCATCTGAACCAATGGCATATCCTGATCCGGAACTTCCCTTATCCCATACGACAACATGGTTAACTCTGTAGGTGAGTTCTTTGATGATTATCGGAAGAAGTCCACCTGTTTCTCGTAAGGTTAGCTTCTCCATCAGATCTGCTATATCCGAATCTGAGCTGAGATATTTCTCCAAGGAATATGGCGCTTTAAAGTGAATAACACGATTTCCATATCGGAATATGGTATATCCATCCTTACTACTTAATTAAGCTTTCATAACTTTCCTCACGGTGGAGCTATCTATCCACAATCATGTCCGAAGTCTCTTTAAAAATTCCATTTTTTCCAAAAAATACTACATTTTCACTATTTGGTCTTCTTGACGGATTCAACTGCTCTACTTTAACGAAAAAAGGCATATTCACGTCACAGATGATCCTGATAACATCACCTTGTGGATAAATCTCATCGAACTTCTTCAGCAGACAAATTTTTTTTAGCTTTAAAAAATGCTAATGGAACGCTAGGCGCCAGGGAAACCGGTTATGAATAGAACACCGGCTGTATTTTTATTACAACAGATGCCTTATTATGCCCATTTCTTCTTATCAGTAATATCGACCCAGAAACTCTGCTGGCGAGAGCGCTAAAACTTTTCTGCTTTGCAAGAAATCCTTAACATTACGAGTGATGATAAAATCCGCTCCAAGCCTCTCTGCTGTTGAGCATTGTATAGCGTCCTCAAAATCCTTCCACTCCATCTCACATGCCTGTTTCAACTCTGCTTCGGACAACGCAGCAATGTGAAATATCAACTGCAATTTATTCAGAGCATTATGAATGCCCTTCGGATCCAGTTCTTTTCTCATTACATAAACAAGATTAGCAAAAGTCAAAGCCGAAACAAACCCCTCCGTTTCGCCAGTTTCACAAAGTTTCCAGATCAGAGAGGAGTCTTTCACGTGTGGTTCCCGGGCTTGCATCACATCTAATAGGATGTTCGCATCAACCAGCAGCTTCATACTTTCTTCTCAAATCCTTATCCTTCTCTTCATCCAGATTAAAATTTCCTTTTAGAATTCCTGTCAAAGAATCTGTCAAATAAGAGACCGCCGCATCCTCAGGAATGACTCGCGCAACCCTTCTCCCATTCTTTGTAACAATAATCTGCTGTCCATCCATGACAATATTTAAATACTTACCAAAGTTGTTCTGAAGTTCCGTAGAACTGGCTGTCATAACCTCTGTCATACTGCCGCCTCCTTTTAAATTAGCTAATATAATAATATACTATTTTAGCTATTTTTTCAAAAAAGTTCAATAATGCTATATGATTTTCCGTAAACGGTTTAAAATTCTCCGTACTACAAAATCTGTCACAATCCTGAGATAATAGTCCAAAACATATTTTGAGAGTTTTCACAGTCTCAATTGTTACTGTGGAAACTACCAAAAAGATTTGAAAGCACTTCTCATGGTGTATGTTGTAAACTAATAATACCAGGAAGGAATTACCTATTTGCAGCGTTCTTGATACGCCCTTTTATCTGTTCAGGTGTAAATCCCATTTACAATAGTACTTCCATATAATTTCGGACAATTTTATCCACCCGGAATAGTTTCGCATACTTCATCAATTTATTAAGGTCTCTATCTTTTCTCCCGACATACGCTTTTAATACTGCAATGAAGTCCTGTGCTTCTATGGAACTTCTACTCCGCACCAAATCGCAAATTGTCCGTTCCAAATCGTACATAGGAATTTCATTTCCCTGATTGCTTTTTACGATTTGCTTGCCAACGTCAAGAAGCTCTTTTTTTACTGTATAAACTTTATAGCCATCCTCTTTTAATCGGTGAGCATTATATCCACTATAAATCGTGAGTGTATGTACAAGCGGTTCCCGATCTGTCAGTCCATAATAGTAAAACGCTTCATCATGAGAAAACACTCCCATCGGGCAACGGTGATGCAGTATTTCTAATTCGTCAATCCAAGTATCTTTTGCCGCGTATACGCCATGTCCGACTTGTTCATATTCATTTGCCTTTACATATTTATAAAATTCAAATTTCGTCAAGCCTACTTTTGTTATTTGTCATGAGCAAACGACTTGTTGCTTACTTCTCCGCCAGCGGCGTTACCGCAAAGGTTGCTGAAAATCTTGCCGATGCTATCGGTGCAGACATTTTTGAGATTCAGCCGGAAGTTCCATACACCAAGGCCGATCTGAACTGGATGGACAAGAAATCCCGCAACACCATCAAAATGAGCAATCCTACCTCTCGCCCTGCCATCGCTGCCAAGCGTGATAACGTGGACGAATACGACATCATCTTTGTCGGGTTCCCTATTTGGTGGTATATCGCTCCGACGATCATCAATACATTTCCGGAAAGCTGCAACTTAAAAGGTAAAACCATCATCCCCTTTGCCACCTCTGGCGGCAGCGGTATGGGCAAGGCAAACGAAAAACTTACGTCAAGCTGCCCCGGCGCAAAACTGTTGCACGGCAAAGTGTTCAGTTCCTATTCCAGCAAAGCCGACTTGTCAGCATGGGCGGAAACCCTTAGCATCTAATAGCCACCTTCTAGTGGAATATATCTACACAATTGTTTAAGATGATTCACGGATTTTCTTATCCAATTGGGTATTTTTAGTGTCCACTTTAAATAATTCCAATTATTTTTCAGAAGATTTCAGACAGGAGTAGTCTTTATGCCAAATAACATGGATTTTTTTGATTTCTTGTCTCAGCTTTCGTTAGAAGATGTATTATCTGCCATCATTCAATATCAACTAGAAAATCTCATGCACGACGGCGAGCAACTCTCTCTTGCCGAATATGCCGCAGCTAATGCTTTGTATGCATGTCCACAAAATGGGATTTCTCCATTAACACGAAATGCTTATATAAAATTAAAAAGCATTCTAGGCTCTCTTCCCAATGACTATGCACGTGTTCTAATCTCAGAAGCTATAAAAAGAAAAGATTCATCCGATGTCGAAAAAGCCCCTTTTCTTCAATCCACAAGTATGAAGATGAAAAATACCTTTTTTCGGGGCGATGGGTATCTATACCAACTTTTAGACTTTGCCAAAAAGTTAAAAGGGAAGCGACGCTTGAGCGTTTCAAGCGTCGCTTTTTTTGTCGGTCGTGACCACGTCTCTCGCGCTGCTTCAAGTTTTTCGCGTTCCGAAAGTAAACGGTTCAAAATTCGCCGTACTACAAAATCTGACACAATACTGAGATAATAGTCCAAAACTATAGATTCCGACACGATAAGGCCATTTACACGGAGTTTTAAGGCCACCGTGTCGGAGAAATAAGGCCACCGTCACGGGTGAGAAGGCCACTTCATATATAATGAAAATGGCACATTTTTTGATGTGACTATCATTTATAGTAGGGCGGTCATATGATTGACTACCGTGAAATTCTGAGGCTCCACAGTCTTGGAACTATCAAAGCCGCAAAAGCGGCGGGAGTATCCTGTCCATTGGATGACAACGTCACCAATGCGGACATACAAGAGATTCTGTTCCCCGGAAAGTATGAAACTGCTTCCCCGTATACTTTACCGGATAACGAATGGATTCACCGTGAACTGGCAAAGAACGGCGTAACGCTCACACTGCTTTGGGGCGAATACTGTACGAAAGTACGCAACGAAGGCGGGATTCCGTACATGTACACCCAGTTCTGTGAGAAAT
>JBMNOV010000092.1:0-4773 GCA_050943255.1 Syntrophomonadaceae bacterium | reverse complement strand
TCAATAATGTATTAAACTTATTGGTAGATTATTAACCTTATAAGGGAGAGAAGGGTAGAGATGAGAAGAGTTTTTATTGTTCTGCTTGGTTTTATTTTTGCTGCGGTTTTGGTGGGATGCAATCAAAGCGAAACCACAGAAAACGCAGGTCTGCCGGAAGTAAACATCGGTGTGATGCCGGATATTGAATCAATACCTTTTATAATTGCTGAAAAAAACGGATATTTTGAAAATGAGGGGGTTATTGCGAATATTAAGCATTTTAAAAGTGCCCAAGATAGAGATAGTGCTTTTCAGAGTGGTCAATTAGACGGAATGATAACCGATATAGTAGCAGTGGTATTTGCTAATGAGGGAGGCATTAACCAAAAAATTATCTCTAAAAACCAGGGAGATATAAAGCTTTTAGCAGGAAAAGATACAGGTATCAGTTCAACTCAGGAGCTTAAAGGAAAAAGTGTAGGAGTATCCACTAATACCATAATGGAATATACCCTTGATAAAATGCTGGAAGCTGATCAGGTTAAGCCGGAAGAAGTAAATAAGATAGCTATTCCCCAGCTACCTACACGGCTGGAAATGCTCCAGGGTGGGAAGATTGAGGCTGCAATACTGCCTGACCCACTGGCTGGCTTAGGTGTAGATAATGGAGCCGTTATTTTAAATAGTACTGATGCTATGAAAAATAAGGCTGGAGCTATTGCCTTTACCGATAAGATAATAATAGAGAATCCGGAGGCGATTAAAGCTGTTTTTAGAGCCTATAATAAGGCAGTGGATTATTTGGCAGAGAAACCGCAGGAAGAATATATTGATTTTCTAATCCAGGAACAGGGTTTCCCGGAACAGGTAAAGGATACAATTCAGCTACCCAAGTACCATAAAGCTGAATTACCCGATGCAAAGATTGTTGCTGATGTCGTAAGCTGGATGCAGGAGAAAGAACTTATTAATGGAAACTATGAATATAAGGATTTGGTAGATGAAATCATTTTGAGGTAATGGTTAATGATTGTAGTTAATAATCTTTCGGTAAAGTATTACAGGAGAAACGAAGAAACACTGGCATTGGATAAGGTAAGTATAAGCATCGATAAGGGGGATATTTATACCTTTATTGGACCCTCTGGTTGCGGCAAATCGACTTTTCTCTATGTTTTAGCAGGTATACTTGGGGATTACCTGGGAACAGTTCTAATAGATGGTGAGCCTATCAATCCTCGTTCCCAGCGTATAGGATTGATACTGCAAAATTATGGACTGCTGCCCTGGAAAAATGTATATCAAAACGCGATGCTAGGGGTAAAAATAAAAAAAGACCCTGAGGTATTGGATGAATATAGCAGTTATATTTTAAAACAGTTGGGCATTGATAACTTGCTAAATAGGTTTCCCAAGGAATTAAGCGGGGGGCAGCAGCAGCGGGTTGCTATTGCCCGGGCTTTTATTATGAAACCTGATTTACTGCTGATGGATGAACCCTTTTCGGCCTTGGACGCTATTAGCCGGGAAGAGATGCAGGAGCTGTTCCTGAAAATTTGGAAGGAAAATAATGTAACTACTATATTTATTACTCATAGTGTTGATGAGGCCTTGTATTTGGGCAGCAAAATTGCGGTTTTCTCGCCATCTCCGGGTAAAATTGTAGAAGTATTGGATAACCCTTGTTTCCAAATGGATAATTTGCGATTTAGAGAAGAGTTTTATAATATGTCCAGGAAATTAAGGAGAATACTTAATAGAGGATGAGCCAGATGTTGGCAAAACCAAGGGGTTTCCATATCCTTCTTTTGCCTGCAGTAAAGAATTAACTGCAATATCAAAAGGTTATATTCCGTATATTTAGGCAAAGGGCAATCGGTTTATACCCAATTGCCCTGAAAACATTTACTGCTTACCGAAATCAGGCTTAAGCATAATTCTGGATAAATGCTTGTTTGCAGTATCAACGGGTTGGGAAACATTTATTTTAGTCAAAAACCCGAAAACCACAAAGCTGTCCTCCATCAACTAGCAAAGCTACCCCATTAACATAATCAGCTTCGTTGCTCGCGAGGAAAACAGCCACTTTAGCCACGTCCTCTGGTGTTCCTATTCTTCCCATTGGGACTTTAGGTAGCAACTTGACCAGCATTTCCGGTTGGTCCATCAAATTACTGTTTAAATCCGTTCGGATAAGGCCTGGGCATATGCAGTTTACCCGAATACCATATTGACCAACTTCCAGTGCCAAACTTTTTGAAAGATTTACTATTGCTGCTTTAGTTGAAGAATATGAAATGCGATTATAGCCGTTCATACCAGCCGTGGAACCAATGTTAATTATACAGCCACTGTGTTGCTTAATCATTGCATCTTTTAATGTATATTTTGACATTAAAAAAGGACCAGTTAAATTTACTCTAAGTACATTATTCCAATCATTAAGGGTATGATCTATTGCATCTTTTCTAACGATAATTCCTGCGTTATTAACTAGAATATCTATTCTTTCAAACTCACTTAAAACATTATTTATAAGGGATTGCACAGATACTTCGTCACCAACGTCACATACGATAAATTTCGAATTTGGTATCTCATCAACCACATTGGCAAGGTTTTTATTAAGCTCTGCAATAATTACCTTGGCACCAGATTGAGCCATAGCCTTGGCAATACCTTTGCCTATTCCTTGTCCTCCACCGGTTACTATAGCAATTTTATTATCTAGTAGCATAGGATTCCCTCCCCTTGTTAGCAATTTACTGTAAGCTATCTTGTGGGATCTTTTATTTTTGAAGAATGGTTTCTTACTTTACAAAGTAAACAAAGAACCTCGTACTGATTTAATCATAAAGATTTTCAGGTAAAACGAGATTCCTCTTTAACGCATTGTACATAACATATTTAGGGGCTTGATGCCCTGTCCATAGCTCGAAAGCAATTGCGCCTTGTTCAATTAACATACCAACACCACTTAAGGTAGTGCAGCCTATTTGTTGAGCTTCCCTCAATAACCTTGTTGGAGTGGGATTAAATATGGCATCGCAAACAATATGATTTTTTTTCAACAATTTAGTATTAAACGGTACATGGTCAATGTTTGGATGCATACCGACAGAAGTCCCATTGACAACAACATCAGCTTCTTCTAAAGCCTTTTGCAATGACTCATCTGTTAGATCAATTGCCGAAACAGGTGTTCCTGAAACCTTTGTGGCATGTTTAGCTAAAGCAACTCCTCGTTCAATTGTGCGGTTTGCTATTATTATTTTTTTAACCCCACTGTTTGCCAATGATACAATTATTGCTCTTGCTGCCCCACCTGCACCAATAACAACAAAAGTTTTATTTTCCACTGTAGTTTTTGTTCCATTTATAAAAGATTTGATCCATCCTCGGCCATCTGTATTGTAGCCAATTAACTCCTCGTTTTTTACAACAACACAATTAATTGCTCCAATAGCTGCGGCTTCTTCATCAACTTTGTCAACAATTTGTAAAGTCGCTTCTTTATGAGGGATGGTTACACTTGCACCTATGTAGCCGAGTGCTTTTATTCCGTGCAAAGCTTCTTTAAGGTTTTTTACTGCACTCGCCACATAGATATAATCTAAAGAAAGCGCGTTGAATGCAGCATTGTGAATTTGTGGTGAAAGAGAGTGTTCTACCGGATTGCCTATGACCACACAAGCCCTTGTTTTTGTTGTAATCAAAACACAAACCTCCCTTTAAAAATAATCTCTGTTTTCATTTTATAAGCAATC
Organism: Syntrophomonadaceae bacterium; assembly: GCA_050943255.1. Classification (GTDB taxonomy): domain Bacteria; phylum Bacillota; class Syntrophomonadia; order Syntrophomonadales; family Syntrophomonadaceae; genus UBA4844. The sequence continues at coordinate 1,024 of JBMNOV010000092.1, read as the reverse complement.
GAAAGAGTATAGTTTTGTTCTAGGTCTATAGATGTTTGTAGCATTTAATAAATAAACATATAATATTGTATTATTTAGGATGAATACAATATTTTGTATATACTCGAGTATATTATCATAATAATTCCTAAAATTAATAATGTATAATATTATTATTCAGCATCCTTAATATTGTTTTTATTATCTATTCAAATCTTTATCCAGAAAGGCGGGGTTTACGTGAATTTAAATACATTGAAATACTTTCGGGTATTAGGAAGATTGGAGCATTACGGGAAAACTGCAAAGGAGTTACACATAGCTCAACCTGCTCTAAGCAATGCCATACATCAAATGGAAAATGATCTGGGAACTCGTTTGTTTGATCGACGTGGAAGAAATGTACAGTTGACAAAATGGGGTAAAGTTTATTGGCAGAAGGTGGAAGAAGCTTTAACGATATTGGATCTGGCGGAGAAGTCTTTAAAGCAGTGGACACGAAATGAGATAACTATAGGCTTTTCCTATTCATTAGGGGATGGATATGCTCCTAGCTTAATGAGAGAATTCCTAAGCATTCCCGGGAACGGACATATTCACTTCAGCACAACTCAAGGAATCTCGGATGAATTGATTGACAAACTAAAAAATGATCAATGCGATGTTGTTTTGACATTGCTTGTGAATAGTACTCAAGATATAGAGTTTATACCAATCTTTCGTCAGGAGATAGTAGTTATTGTCGCAAATGAACACCCCTTAGCCCAGAAAAAAAGTGTTGAACTGCCTGAAATATTTGAATATCCCCTAATCTATCCTGCAAAACATTTATCTTTTCATAAAGAATTGGATAGTTTTTTTGCTGAATTCGGTGTCACCCCTAATATAGCTTACGAAGTAGAGGAAGATTTGTCATATGCAGGTATGGTTGAAGCCAATATGGGGATAGCTTTAATTGCCAATGAGAGGATATTAAATGCTTTTGATATTAAGATTTTACCAATTACGAATAAAGTTTATGAACGTTATTTCTACTTAGCCTATT